>JAQXKW010000047.1 GCA_029010655.1 Clostridia bacterium
GCACATGGGCCAAAGAAAGGGCAAAAAGCACATAATTTCAACGGCAATTGAGCATCATGCCATTCTGCATACTTTGGATAAGCTGAAAAAAGAGGGCTTTGAAATAACGCTTCTTCCCGTTGACAAGTTCGGAGCCGTTACCGCCGAGCAGGTGGAGGCGGCAATCAGAGAGGACACCTGCCTTGTTACGGTAATGTTCGCAAACAACGAAATAGGGACGATTCAGCCTATCCCCGAAATAGGCAGGGTGTGCCGTGAGAAAAAAGTGCTTTTCCACACGGACGCAGTTCAGGCGGCAGGTCATCTCCATATAAATATTGATGAAATGAATATAGACATGCTGTCTCTTTCCGCCCACAAGTTCCACGGACCTAAGGGCGTGGGTCTGCTGTATGCCCGTCGGGGTATAACCCTTGAAAACATTATAAACGGCGGCGCACAGGAGAGAGGTAAGCGTGCGGGAACGGAAAATCTGCCCGGCATTATGGGTATGGCAAAGGCTCTTGAGGACGCCTGCGCTCATATTGACGAAAACGCAAAGAGAGTTTCCGCCATGCGTGACAGAGTGATGAACGAGCTGTCAAAAATCCCTTATTCCAGAGTGAACGGAAGCCGTGAAAACCGTCTGCCGAATAACGTAAATATGTGCTTTGAGGGCATTGAGGGAGAAAGCCTTTTGCTTATGCTTGACATGTACGGCATTGCGGCGTCCTCCGGCAGTGCGTGCACCTCGGGAAGCCTTGACCCCAGCCATGTTCTGCTGGCAATCGGTCTTCCCCATGAGATTGCCCACGGCTCTCTGAGACTTTCCTTCTCGGAAAAAACCACCGACGAAGAAATCGACTACATTATAGAAAAAGTACCCGGAATTGTTGAAAAACTCCGTGATATGTCCCCCGTTTGGGACAGAATGATGAAAGAAAGGAACGGTAATTAATTATGGCAATGAATTATTCGGAAAAGGTTATGGACCATTTCCAGAACCCCCGCAACGTAGGCAAAATCGAGAACGCCGACGGCGTTGGCGAGGTAGGCAACGCAAAATGCGGAGATATAATGAAAATTTATCTTAAAATAGACGACGGCATTATTACAGATGTTAAGTTCAACACCTTCGGGTGTGCGTCCGCTATCGCAACCTCCTCTATGGCAACGGAGCTTATTAAGGGTCAGCCCCTTGATAAGGCGCTGGAGCTTACAAACAGCGCTGTCGTTGAAGCGCTGGACGGACTTCCCGCAGTAAAGATTCACTGCTCGGTTTTAGCTGAAGAAGCGGTAAAAGCCGCAATCAAGGACTACTACGACAAAAACGGCATTGCATACGATCCCGAAACCTTTAAGGAAAGCGGCTGCGACCACTGCTGCCACTGCGACTGATAGGGGGCAGACCTTCTTTCTTTGAAAAGAAAGAAGCAAAGAAACTTTATAAATAAATATAGGGTATAAGTTTTGTGCGCCTTTTCATGGGGCGGCGGAAAATATCGAAAAAAGCACCCCCGATGTGACACTGTGTCACATCGGGGGTGATTATATATGAAAACATTTATTTGTGCCGTTTCATCGGGAAATGCTATAAAACAAACAATTTAACCGGCTTCACCGCAGAGCCGTCGGGAAAATCCTTTACCTGCCCCAGCGCAATGAATTCGCCGTTGTGCCGGATTCTTACATACTCTCCGTCAGGTATATCGGTGTGAAGCTTCTTTTGGTACAGCTCCGTGCCGCCCCGTATGAGCTTTGCGTAAAAATCGTTTACGTCAACTGAAGGCTTATCCGCAAAAAGACTTTCCGTGGGGGCTACCGCCGCCGCCCGTTCTTCTTCGGTCATGCTCTCTATTTCTGCTAAGGTGTATGCCTTTGACAAGTCAAAGGCTCCGGAACGTGTGCGCACCAGGGACGACATTACGGCGCCGCACCCCAGCTTTGCCCCTATGTCGGCGCAAAGGGTGCGGATATAAGTTCCCTTGGAGCAAACCACCCTGAGCCGATAAACGCTCGGAGACAGCCTTTCGGCGTCAATGGAACGGATAGACACGGGACGGGGCTGTCTTTCCACAACAATGCCCTCCCTTGCCATATCCACCAGCTTCTGACCGTCGATTTTTATTGCGCTGTACATGGGCGGTATCTGCTCAATATCACCTACAAACGAGGAGCATGCGGCAAAAACAGCCGCTTCGTCGGGGATCTGTTCGCTCCTTGTGAGAACCTCCCCCGTAATATCCTCCGTGTCGGTGGTAAGACCTAAAGACATTTCGGCTATGTATTCCTTGTCCTCGGCGACAATAAAGTCCGCCGCCTTAACGGCACGCCCGATGAGCACGGGAAGAACGCCCGTTGCCATGGGGTCAAGCGTTCCCGTGTGTCCCACCTTGCGGGTATTATACAGCTTTCTCAGTATCTGAACTATTCTGTAACTGGTAACGCCCTCGTGCTTGTTGAGCACCAACACGCCCGTTACTGAATCGTCATCAATCCTTTTGCGGCTCACTTTGCACCTTCCTTTTTGTTATATAAGAGCCTTGCTGAATTCTTCAACAATAAGCTTTTCCGCTTCTTCGGGGCTTTGAGCCGTTACGGTAGCGCCGGCGGCCTTGTCGTGTCCGCCTCCGCCTAATGTAGCGCAAACCTTTGCCACATTGGCTTTTCCGTTTGCACGGGAGGATACTCTGAAGAGCTGTCTGTCAACACGGTTCTGCTTTACGGTAACGCCTATCTGAACCCCCTCAATACTGCGGGGCAAATCCACAATGCCGCCTATATCCAGCTCGGAAATTCCGTTTGCTTCAAGCATATCCGCCGTGAAAATAATGTACGCCAGTCTTCCGTCTGCGGCAAATTTCAGGCTGTCAATAGCAAGCCTCTGAGCCTTCAGCTCACCCATGGTGGTGTTTTCATGGAGAAGCCGTGCGATTTCCGAAGCGCTCTCGCCGCCGTCACGGGCGCCGTTTATCTCTCTCAAAAGATTTGCACCGATGTTCATGGTGTCGGGGGTAGTGTTTGAATACCTGAAGGACCCCGTGTCTGCGGAGATTGCCGCATAGATTAAGCGGGCAACGTCGGGCATGGCGGGAAGTCCGTCAATCATCAGGTTTTCATACACCGACCAAACAAGCTCCCCTGCGGCGGAGGCTGTGGGCACGGTGTAATAGTCCGCAAAGGACTCGCCCATGGCGTGGTGATCTATCATAAAATCAACGTCCGTCGCAAGAAATTGAAGCTTACCAAGCTGTTTCGGGGAGGCAACGTCAACGGAAATTTTCAAGTCGAATTTCTTTTCCTCTCCGGGAATATATGCAATAGACTCCTGACCCCGGTAGAAATGGGTAAGATAGGGTGCGCCCTCGGAGGTACACACACAGCGGGCACGGGGGACGCCGCAGAGAGCGTCGTACATGAGCTTCAGCGCAAAGGCGCTTGCCACCGTGTCCCCGTCCGGGTTCTGATGGCAAAGAATCATAAGACTTTTATTTGCCGATGCCGCTATTTTCAGCTTTGCCGCAATATGGGAGGCGGAAAGCTTTTGAAAATTACCGTTCATCGCCGTTTCCCCCGTCTTGCGCTTCTTCTTCCTCTTCCGTAAATTCAAGATTGTTTATCATGGCGGCAATGGAGGCGCCTCTCATAATAGACTCGTCCGCCACAAAGGAAAGCTCGGGCGTGACGCGGAGATTGAGCCGCTTTGCAAGCTGACCTCTGATAAAGCCTGCGGCGCTTCTCAGCCCTTTTCCTATTTCCTTCATGGCGTCGGGGTCGCCTTCCGTCCCTAAAACAGAATAGAAAATTTTTGCATATTTGAAATCGGGAGAAACCTCGGCGCCGGTAACGGTAATAAGCGATTGGGAGACCCTGGGGTCCTTTACGTCGCGGATAATTACCGCAAGCTCCTGAGCCACGGCGTCGTTCACCCTGTCTTTTCTGTATTTTCCCATAAAATACTCCTCGTTGTTTTGTTGATAAAACTACCCAATATATTATTATACCATATTTTTGATAAAAAATAAAGGCTTTTTCGAGAAATACATGAAACCGTCC
>JAQXKW010000048.1 GCA_029010655.1 Clostridia bacterium
GCAGGCAGTACTATCCCGACCCCTGCAGAGACGACCAGTCTCCCGACAATCTTTGGGGTTTGGGAAAGCACACCGTAACGGCTTCTCTCATGGGCGCCGAAACCACATTTACGGTAGAAATCGTTAAGTCCCCCATTGAGAGAATTACCGCCAAGGACGTAACGGTAATAAAAGACCTGGACGTGCTGTTTAACGGTGAGTTTAATCAGTATCATTATAACCCCGAGGTAACGGTATATTTCAATGACGGAACCTCTCAGACAGCAATAGGCGGAGTTACATACGGCGACTCGACTTTCATGTTCAGCTATAAGGATAATCAGTCCAAATTCAAAAAATGGGGCGTGGGCGCGCACAAGGCAACCGTTTCCGTGTCCGGCGTTTCCTGCGATTTCACGGTTAATGTTATTGAAAATCCGATAGCCTCCGTCAATATACCCGCGGTGACCGTTGTTGAAGGAATGGACGGGCACTTTGAACCGGTATATGACGATTACGGAGAGATTGCCGGCGAGACCTTTATTTATTTCACCGAACCGGAAGAGTTTACCGTAAACTTCAAGGACGGAACCAGTCAGAAATCCGATAACGGTGTAATCACCTATAACGGAAATGAATATTATATGAGCCTTGAGGAAGTGGACGACCAGCATGAAAAGGAGTGGAAGGCAGGGGAAACCCATAAGGTTAATGCCAAAATAATGGGCTTTACCCAAACCTACACGGTAAATGTGGCAGAAAACCCATATTCCGCTATGACAATCAGCGGAAAACACGAGTTTGTTATCACCTTCGACCGCAAGGACGGAGGGACCGAAACCTACACGGCTACGGACTTTTGGGGCATAATGGGTAATACGGGAAAAGGCGAGGGTTATCTCTTTACGGACGCCGGAAAGGAATTTGTAGTAAACCTCACCTGCGATACGGAAAACGGCGAAAACTTATTGGACAGCAACCTTGTCCTGCAGATAGGCAAAATGACAAGCGCACCCCTTAACGGAAACAAATGGATAAAGGTTTGCATTGACACTTACAGCTACTATACCTCCATAAGCTATATTAAACCCGAGATTGAAGATTTGTTCAACAAGGCGTTCAACGGCTATAACGGAAAAATCACCGCTGAAAATCTGGATCAGCTTTTAATTATTGCCGCACACATAGGCAGATGGACCGGCGAAGACGTAGAAAGCGAGACCGGTCCGGACGGGCTGACGTACATTGTAGCAGAGGAAAAAGCCGTACATGAGCTTCTTTATTCTGTTTTCGGCGAAAGCGGCGTTGACGTTACGGCATCGTCCTTCTACTCCGCAGACGGAAAGCTGCGGATTCCCTATCTGGGCTTTTCCCTTGAGATGTACGAAAAAACCATGGTATACAAAGACGGGCAGTATATTATTACATATCCCGTGTCGGAAGACGAGTTTTTGACCATAGCAATGGATGAAAACGCACATATTACATGGATCGTATTCGGAGACGAAAACCCGCCCACGAAATTGGGAGACATTAACGGCGACGGAAAAATCAACGCCGTTGATTCAAATCTTATTAAAAAGATTGTTCTCGGCACCTTCGAATTCAGCATTGCCGCAGATATGGACGGCAACGGAAAGCTTAATTCCGTTGACTCATATCTCTTGAAGCACAAAATCCTCGGAGGTTAATAATGTTAAAACGGGCTGCCCGAGGGCAGCCCGTTTATGTCATATCATTTCTCTGATTTTATCCGCTATATCTGTTTTTTCCCAAGGTGCGTCAAGGTCTTCCCTGCCCATATGACCGTATGCGGCAAGGGGCGAATATATGGGGCGGCAAAGGTCAAATCTCTCTATAATCGCCGCCGGGCGCATATCCACAAGCTCCGTTATTATATCCGCCAGTCTTTCCTCCGAAGCCTTTCCCGTTCCAAAGGTATCAACCATTACGGACACGGGACGTGCCACGCCTATGGCATATGCAAGCTGGATTTCGCACTTTTTCGCCGCGCCGGATTTAACTATATTCTTTGCAAGGTATCTTGCCATGTATGCGGCGGAACGGTCCACCTTTGTGGGGTCCTTGCCGGAAAATGCGCCGCCGCCGTGACGGGCGTATCCGCCGTAGGTATCAACAATAATTTTTCTGCCCGTAAGTCCCGTATCTCCCGCGGGACCGCCTACAACAAATCTGCCTGTGGGATTTATATGAATAACAGTATCTGCGTCCATCATCTTTCCGGCAACCGGGCGGATAACGTATTCCTCTATATCTTTTCTGATAGTCTCCAAGGGGACTTCCGCATCGTGCTGTGTGGAAACCACAACCGTATCAACTCTTACGGGGCGGTCCCCGTCATACTCTACCGTAACCTGAGTTTTTCCGTCGGGGCGGAGGTATTTTAGCTTTCCGTTCTTTCTTACCTCCGTCAGCTTCATTGCCATTTTATGAGCAAGGGAAATGGGCAAAGGCATAAGCTCCGGCGTTTCGTCGCAGGCATAGCCGAACATCATTCCCTGGTCTCCGGCGCCCGTATCAAATCCGTCCGCTTTTCCCTCTTTCGCTTCCTTTGAAAGGTCAACGCCCATGGCTATGTCGGGAGACTGCTCGTGTATTGAGCTGAGAATTCCGCAGGTGTCGCAGTCAAAGCCGTATTTTGCACGGTCGTAGCCTATGGAGCGTATGGTTTCTCTTACGATTGAGGGAATATCCACATACGCCTTTGTGGTAATCTCGCCCATTACGTTTACAAGCCCCGTTGTGGCAAAGGTCTCGCAGGCGACTCTCGCCCTCGGGTCCTCACGGAGGATTGAATCAAGTATTGCGTCTGATATTTTATCGCATATTTTATCGGGATGTCCCTCTGTTACCGATTCCGATGTAAAAAGCCTTTTCATTTCTTTTCTTCCTTTTTCTTTTTCTCAGTCAATTTTTTTATTCTGTCCGTAAGCCTTATCTTTTCTCTGGGGGGCTCGTCCGCCGCGTCGTCCTCTGCGGTGATTTCGGGAATAGGCGTATCCTTTCCTATCAGCACATACGCAGGGTCCACATTCTCCTCAAGGGGCGGATCCGTTGCATAGAACTTAGTGTGATACGGCATATTCTTCCTGCGGAGCCTCCGCTCCGTCCATTGCTTTAAGAGCACGTACACCACAGCCGTTGCAGGCACGCCGACAATCATTCCCGTAAATCCGAAGAAGCCCCCGGCGGCAACGATTGCTATCATTACCCACATTGCGGAAAGCCCTATGGACTCGCCCAAAATCTTCGGGCCCAGAATATTACCGTCAAACTGCTGGATTGCCAGCACTATTATTACAAATGCAATCAGCTTTGAGGGGGACACTATAAGCAGCAGAACGCCGCCGATAACGCCGCCGATAATGGGACCGAAGGTAGGGATAATATTTGTAAGTCCGATAATTACCGAAAGCAGAGGATAATACGGAATACGGAATATCCAGAAAACAAACAGAGAGATAAAACCGATTATTATGGAATCGATTAATTTTCCCACTATAAAGCCGCCGAAGGTTTTGTGGGTATATCTGGCAAGACGGACGGTATTCAGATAAGCCCGTCTGCTCATAATCGCCGCCATAAGCTTTTTTATCTGTGCGGTTACCTTTTCCTTGTTTATAAGGAAATATACCGCAACGAAACAGCCCATAAGAATATTAATGATTTCGGAGACGATTTTACTGCCGTAGTTTATAATATAATCCACAGCGCCCTGCATTGAAATATATGACGCCTGGAGAATATCCTTTATGCTGAATTTTATGTCATGCTCCGCAAGCAGGGCGGACAGGGTGCTGTACTCCTTGCCCAAAAGGGTTCCCGAGAACTTTGCCACGGTTTCGTCCGCAAAGCTCTGAAGATTTGCTATGTAGTTATTAAGCTGAGAGCCCAGAGACTCGATACTGCCCGCAATTCCGGGGACTATTGAATATATGATTACGGAAAGGAATGCTATAACCGTAATAATTGTCAGCGTAAGGGACAGGGCACGGCGCAGGGCAAATCTGTTTTTCTTTGATTTTTTGAAAGAAAAAATCGTTCTTTCGTAAAAGGACATAATAGGCTGTGTAAGATACGCAAATACAAAGCCGTATACAAAGGGCGACAGCACAGCCAAAATCGATTTGACATACTTCCACAGAGTTCCGAAATTAAAAATCGCAAGTATTATAAGGACAGAGGTTACAACGACACAGCCAGCATAGAAGGCTATTGACGCATATTTTTCGTTTTTCGTAAATTTGAACATACCTTCTCCTTACCCAAAAAAGCCCGCTTATGCGGGCAAGTTTTCGCTTCGCCCATCGTTCAGCCTTTAGCACCTTACTGTCCGTAGGTTGCTGTGCGGTCCTTGGGGCTGTCCCTCACGCACTCTTAATGGTGAAACAATGATAACACAGTTTTACCCTATTGTCAATAATTTTGCAAATATTGCGAAAATATTGACTACCCACGGAGTGTATGGTATAATCGTAATACCCGAAAAGGGATATTTTTCAAAAGAGGTCAGATATGTTATATACGGTTGTCACGGTGTGCCGCAATGCGCTGGAAGACTTTGAAAAAACTGTTAAATCGGTTCTTTCCCAGACCTGTACCGATTACGAATATGTAGTTATTGACGGAGCGTCAACCGACGGCACGGCACAGTCCGCCGCAGAATATAAAAAGGGATTTGACAAAAAGGGGATACCCTGCACCGTTGTTTCCGAAAAGGACACGGGTATATACAACGCCATGAATAAGGCAATTGACAAATCAAACGGAAAATGGCTTATTTTCATGAATGCGGGCGATATTTTTTACAGCGACGAGGTGCTTTGCGAAATGGCTCCGTACTGCACGGACGGCTATGATGTGGTCTATGCAGATACCGTGGCGTTTGAGCACGGAATGTATAAGATATACAAGGCGTCCGAGGACATCTCTCTGCTCCGTGACCATTGGTGCATGGGTCACCAAAGCATCTTTACCTCGTCGGAGCTTATGAAAAAGTATCATTACGATGAAAACTACAAAATCTGCGCCGACTACGATTTCTATCTTAAAGCGCTGGATAACGGCGCCGCTTTCCGCTACGTGAACAGGTTTGTGTCGGAGATAAACATGTACGGCGTGTCCATTGCAAGCTACGCCGCATCCACCACGGAAAACTTCCGTGTTCTTCTCGCCCACGGCTGTATTACGGAGGACAGATTTGAAAAGGAGCTTGCGGCAATTGAAGCGGAGGCTCTTTCCAGAAAGAAAAAAGCGCCCTTCAGGAAATTTATTCCCGAATTCGCATTCAGGCTGAAAAGAAAACGTGAGGGCTGGACGGCTGTCCGTCCCTAAGGTCAAAGGAGAAGCACATGCTCAAGGAAATTGCAAAAAAACTGAGAAATGTGTCCCGTCAGAACAGACTGCGCCGATTTTTCGGCGACAGGGTTATATTCGGCGGCAACAATATTACCGTTGACGAAAACTGCCGTTTTGAGGGCAAAAACTTCATAGGCCGTGACACGGTGGCGGTTTCTTCATCTTTGGGATACGGCTCGTACATTTCGTACGGCTCGGATATTCAGCACACCAAAATAGGAAGATATACCTGCGTGGGTCCCCACGTGCGTGTGGCAATAGGTCAGCACCCCACAAGAAAGCTCGTTTCCGTCAGCCCTTATTTTTATTCGGTAAACCCTCCCTTCGGTGAAACATACGCAAAGGAACAGACCTTTGAGGAAAGGCTGTATGCGGACAAAGAAAAAGAGTTTTCCGTAGTTTTGGGAAACGACGTATGGATAGGAGCCGGAGCTATACTTCTTGAGGGGATAACCGTTGGCGACGGTGCGGTTGTTGCCGCAGGAGCCGTTGTGACAAAGGACGTTCCTCCCTACGCCGTTGTAGGCGGTGTTCCCGCAAAATTCATCAGAAACAGATTTGAGAAAAGCGAGACAGAATTTCTTAAAGACTTCAAATGGTGGGAAAAGGACGAAAACTGGCTTAAAGAAAACGCGGCGCTTTTCTCAGATATAGAAAAATTCACGAAAGAGGCGGATAAAAGGATATGAGATATTTTGCAAAATTCTTTTCCGTTTTGGGCGTGTTCCTTTCGGGAATTTACTGTTCCCTTTTCACACTTTTGAGAAAACGGGGCTCCAAAATAGAAAAAGAGCCGGACCGTGACGTGATAATTCTGGGAAACGGCCCCAGTCTCAATAATATTGATCTTGCGGAAGTAGCAAAGTCCGGAATGGATATAGTTTGCGTAAACTTTTATCCTTCAAGAAACGAGAATTTCTTTGAGATGCGTCCCAAATACCTGTGCCTTTTCGACCCCGTGTTTTACGGCCCGTCTCAGCTTCAAAACCAGGTTGACGAGCTCTTTGAGGTTCTGAAAAGGGTGGACTGGCCGCTGACGGTGCTTTGCTTTGCAGGGCAGGTGCCGAAAATCGACAACGAGAATATAACATATTCTCAGATAGCCTCACCCGTGCTGAACAGCCCGTATCTCAACAAATTCCTGTTTTCCCTGTACGATAAAAACCTTGTGTGCCTGGGCGCACAAAATGTGGTTATCGCCGCAGGCTCATATTTTGTTATGAAGGGCGTGCGCCATATTTATTACGCAGGCATTGACATGAGCGAGTTCAAGGGGCTGTATGTTGACGAGGAATGCCGCATATATGTGGACTACACCCACAGCTACGGCTCGGAAAGGAAGTATTCAAAGGTTGTGGGCAAGGGCGAATTCTATAAGCTTCTCGGAATGTATCAGGCAATGTTCGAGCAGTTCTACCGCCTGCGTGCATACGCCGATTACAAAGGCGTTGCAATTACCAACTTAACCGATGAATCGTACGTTGACGTATTTGAGAAGGACACAAAGCTGTTCCACAAAAAAGCATAAAAAAGTATGCAGGGCGGGGAAACCCGCCCTGCTTGCTTTTTTGCATTATTCCGTTATTTTCAGTCTCCGCAGCCGCAGTGGCTGTGGGAATCGTTATTTCTGGGCGGACAGCGGTTTATCGCGCATTGGGAGGGAGGATAAAACTCTCCTACCGGGAAGGGCATTTTGCGGAACATCTTGCAGGGGTCGTCATCGTCCGCCTCGGGACATTCCTTTTCGGGAACGGAATACTCCGCCGCACCTACAAGGTACTGAGCCGGTCTTTCAATTCTGATTACAGAGAACATGCCCAGCGTTACCGCCAGAATATTTCCGCCCTGCTCGCACATATTGCCGTCCATCATGTTTACTACCTGTTCGGGTATATCGCATACGCAGCAGCAGCATTTGCACATATGAGGGGGTATTACCTTATATGAAAGCACTATGGGGTCTACCGTTTCAAGCACCGCTACGGGCAGATTTGTAGCAGACTTGCAGGCGCTTCTTCTGCCCGAGGGGCAAAAGCCCGAACAGCCGCCCTCGCTCTTGAAAATCCTGACGTTTCCTTCGCTTCCGAAAAGAATTACTCTCTTTTCAACTGCGGCAATTCCGCAGATTTCCTCCACATGCCCCGGTCCCACGCATACCTCTATGGTGAGACGTATAAATATCCGTATATCTATCTGATAAAAGCCTCTGTTAAAGGGAACCTCGTCTATGTCGATATACGACCATACCGTTTTGGCGCTCTTAACCCTTACCGCCGCTCCGCTGTCAAGAAGCTGCTGACCGTATTCCGTCAGGTACACTCTCGTGTCCTCAAAGCAGTCCTTATCACGGCAGGAGTCAAGCACACGGTATGTATCTATGCACACCGTTTCCCGTACAGGCTGACACTGCCTGTTTTCAGCCATTTTTTATACCGTACCTTTCTTTTTGACTTAAGGCGGATAAACCGCCTTCGGTATTATATTATGCCGGGAAACGGTTTTTGCGACTAAAACTCTGCCGCAACGTATTCGGGAAAATGCTCCGACAAAAGCCGAAAGCCTCCGAGTATTGCTTCAACTCCGTCAAAAAGTCCCGTATCCTCTATTCTGACTGCCTCAAAATCAATTGAAACATATCCGTCGGAAAAATCTCTTTTATACGATGAAATCCTGCCCTCAAGCTCCGAGCGGCTCAAAAAATCGTCAAGAGTATAGCAAAGCACGGAAACTGCGGAGCAGACTATGTCGTGCCCCGGTGCGCTGTATCCGCTGTGACCTGAGCATCGGAACATATATGTATCATAGTACGGTTCAAAGGTTACTGTTGTCATACTGCCCCTCCGTAGCTTTTGCGCTTCTTATTTTATTCAGAATATCGTCCTTGCCCTCAAAATCCATCATTGACAGGCAAAGCTGTGCCTGCTGTGAAAATTCGGGAGAGAAAATTCCCATATTGTAAAGCTGACAGGCAAGCTCGTTTATGCTTGCACGGGAAAATGCGGATTTTTTGCCTGCCTTTACCTTTATATCAAACACGGGCTCCCCTCCGTTCTTTCTCAAAAGGTCGTCGGAGCCGCAGTATATAAAGGAGAGAGCGCCGTTTTCTCCCGCTATGCGGAAGCATCTGGGCACCGTATAAAACTGCTTTATGAGCTTTATGACAAGTGAGCATATTCCCTCAAACACTCTGTACGATGCATATATCATATCCCTTGAGGTTTTGGAGCCTGCCTCCTGCAAGGCTTCGATTGCCGCCGCCGCAGTAACGCCCTTGCCCGCAATACCCTGGGAAAAGTCTCTGTTTCCGCTTGTTTCCTTCAGCTCCTCTATTTTATTGTTCAGTATTGAAACATACACGCCCGAAAGAAGGGGCATTTCAATAGGCATAATTGAGGAATTGGGGTCGCCCGAGCCCTGATAGTGGACGAAAGGCTGTCTCCAGTCCGCAAATTCCTTTTCGTTTATACTGCCGTCCGCACGGACGAAGAATCTGCGGTTTGCCGCCATTCTGGCGTTGTTCATAATCGCAGTGCCCAGAGCGTCAATCTGCGCCTGGGTGCCCTTCATCATGTCTATTACTCCGAAGCCGCAGGGCGAGCCCTGAACGGAATAGAGCTTATCGAAGAAAAAGGGGTACTTTCCGTGGTCGTAAAAGCCTCTTTTTTCGTAAACGGGGTCGTTTTCCGAGGCATACAGCAGAACTCCGTTGCAGAATTTGCAGAAATGGAGCACTTCCCTTCTGTCCGAATATTTTTTATAATACCAGTCCACCACGGCGGATTTATCGGAGGTATCCACGGCGTCGTCGTATATGTATTTGGACGTGTCAAAGGGCTGTGCGCCGAGACTTTCCGAAAGGGCGGGATATTTCATGCGGAGAAGCTCGTTGTCGCACAGCTCCACATGGAAAATATTTTTGGAGCTTTGTATATCCGAAATTCCCGGCTCCCAGAAAAGGTTAAGTATATCCACCCTGCGTATATCCACGTTTCCTGCTCCCCTGTCAAGAGCCGTGTTCCAGAAAACGCCGTAGCAGGCAGTTCCGCTTTTCAGCTTATCGTACCAGCATTCGGAATAGGTGTTTTCAAAGCTGTTTTCCTCAAGCACCACGGGAAGCACCTGGGACATAAGCCTTGCGCTGTCCGTGTCTCCCCTCTCTCTGGGCAGACAGCACACCTCGGGCAGGTTATCCATTGCGTCCGCATGCTTGTTGACGATGGAATTGAACAGCCAGCCGGACGGCGCCGTGTCCCCGTCCCCGTTCTGCCGCATTTTCCACCACTGCTCGTTTTCGATTATTCTGTTTTCAACCGAGACCTTTCCCTCCTTGTATTTTCTGAGGGTTTCGTAAGCCTCTCTCACCGTCTCGGCAGTCACTTTTTTTATTTCTGACATTTTTTCTCCTTTTTCATACTGAATTAATATGAATACTGCTTGTATTTTTTGTTGTCATTTAACAGGTCAAGGGGGTCGTCCTGCACGCTCTCGGTGCTGTCCCGAACTGTCGGCTTTATGGGTCTTGACATACAGAAATACCTGAAGCTGTCTGCAAAATGGTCCTCCTGTGAGGTGTCAAGATCCTCGGGCACAGTATCGCTGTAAGTAAGTAGGGGCAGGGTTCTTACGGCGTCTTTGCATGTGTTGAAGAAATACACCATGGGCTTTCCCTCTCCGTCAAAGGAAAGGCGGTAATGGCACTGCATCCAGCCGGGAATTCGCTTATTGTCTCCGGGCTGAAAAAACACGAAATTTCTGTCCGCCGCCTCGATTATGGCGTCCCCCCGGGAAGCGTCCCATATAGAGGGGTCCGCCACACCGTAAATTTTCTTTCCGGAGAGCCACCTGTGCTCTTTTTCTATTCGGTGTACGGCGGCAAAGATTTTGTCCGGGTCCCATTTCACGCCCTCGTTGGGAGTTCCCGTACAGCCGTAAAGCTGTAAAATAAGATAGGCTCTCCCCTCGTAATCCACAGCCCACCAATCGCAGGAAAAGGGCTTGGAATAGCCGAAGTCGAAGCTTCGGTATACCGTCCAGTCGGCAGGAATTTCAAAGGGGTCTATAAC
>JAQXKW010000049.1 GCA_029010655.1 Clostridia bacterium
AGCGCCGCAAGAAAGGATGAGTGAAAAGCTTGACCGGTACCATAGTTGAAGTAAAAGGCTCCGTTACGGACGTAGAGTTTCCCGAGGGGGGGCTTCCGAAAATCAAAGAGGCTCTTGTGCTGTCCTTAGGAAAGGAACGCCGTGTTATGGAGGTGTCTCTCCATCTTTCCTCCACTAAGGTAAGATGCGTTATGCTGTCCGGCTGCGAGGGCATTTCCAGAGGCATGAAGGTTGAGGCTACGGGAGATACGGTAACCGTTCCCGTAGGTCACGGCGTTTTGGGACGTATGATGAACGTGTTCGGCGATACCATCGACGGTGAAGAACCCCTGCCCGAAAACTGCGAGAGGTGGAGCATACACCGCAAGGCCCCCTCCTTTGAGGAGCAGAATCCCGCCGTTGAAATACTTGAAACGGGTATAAAGGTAATCGACCTTTTGGAGCCTTATCCCAAGGGTGGAAAAATAGGACTTTTCGGCGGAGCCGGAGTGGGAAAAACCGTGCTTATTCAGGAGCTTATCCATAACGTGGCGACGGAGCACGGCGGATATTCCGTTTTTGCCGGAGTGGGCGAGCGAAGCCGTGAGGGCAACGACCTTTGGAACGAAATGAAGGCAAGCGGCGTAATAGATAAAGCGGCGCTTGTGTTCGGACAAATGAACGAGCCTCCGGGGGTCAGAATGAGAGTGGCGCTCTCAGGTCTTACCATGGCGGAATATTTCCGTGACAGAGAAAATAAGGATATACTTTTCTTTATAGACAATATTTTCAGATTTGTTCAGGCGGGAAGCGAGGTTTCAACCCTTTTGGGCAGAATGCCGTCAGCCGTGGGATATCAGCCCACCCTTGCCGAGGAAATGGGCTCTTTGCAGGAAAGAATAGCTTCTACAAAGAAAGGCTCCGTTACCTCCGTGCAGGCAATATACGTTCCTGCGGACGACCTTACCGACCCTGCCCCTGCAACCACCTTTACCCACCTTGACGCCTCCACCGTTCTTTCCCGAAAGATTTCGGAGCAGGGAATTTATCCTGCGGTGGACCCGCTTGAATCAAACTCAAGAATACTTGAAGCGGATACGGTGGGAGAGCTTCACTATAAGGTGGCGAGAGAGGTTCAGGAAATATTGCAGAAGTACAGAGAGCTTCAGGATATTATCGCAATCCTCGGTATGGAGGAGCTGAGCGATAACGACCGTGTGGTAGTGAACCGTGCCAGAAAATTGCAGAGATTTCTGTCACAGCCCTTCAGCGTTGCGGAAAAATTTACGGGAAATCCCGGAAAATACGTGCCCCTTGCGGAAACCCTCAGAGGCTTTTCCGCAATTATCGGCGGAGACGCGGATTCTATGCCCGAAAGCGCATTTTTCAATGTGGGAACACTTGACGACGCCTATGAAAAGGCAAAGGCGCAGGGATAGGAGGTTTTATGAACACCTTTCATTTGACCTTTCTTGAGGCGGACAGAACCTTTTTTGACGGGGAATGCGTCTCACTTCAAATTCCCGCTACCGACGGCGCATACGGCATTATGGCGAATCATACGAATCTCATTTGCGCCTTGATTCCCGGAGAGCTGAAATACCGCACGGCAGACGGGGAGGAAAAGGCGGCGTCCGTGTCCTCCGGCATTTGCAAGGTGGAAAACGGAGAGGTCCTTGTGCTGACGGAGTCCGCCGAGGCTCCCGAGGAAATCGACGAGCGCAGGGCAGAGCGTGAGGCGGCGGAGGCAAAGGAGGAAATGCTTCGGAAAAGCAGTATTCAAAGCTATAAAGCCGCACAGGCGAAAATGGCGAGAGTCTCCAACAGGCTCAGAGTCAAGCATAAGTATAAGTGAGAAAAGGGGCTGTTGTAAACAGCCCCTTTTCAGCGGCCGGCGGCTAAAATCTGCAAACAGAAATATTAAATCAGCAAACCAAAAGTAAAGCATTAAGCGGAAAAGCTCCCCTTGCCCCTCTTTTTATAAAGTTTTTGGGGTTTCAGGGGGATTTTTTCAAAAATCCCCCTGAATAAGCCCCTGTATGTCTGTTTTGTAAGGCTTTTTGTTGACATATGAGAAAAAATGTGCTACAATTAATCGGATTATAATTTTTTGAAGGAATTGTATGGGAAATCAATACGGAAAAAGAAACGGCTCCCCGCGCCGCCCCGACGCCGAAAGAGCGGGTGCGGAAAATGCGGTTGCAGGGAGAAACTCCGTCAGAGAGCTTCTCCGTTCCGGCAGAAGCGTTGATAAGCTTTTCGTGAAAAGCGGCGGCAGAGAGGGCTCTATCGTTGCAATAGTAGGCGAAGCTATCGAAAAGAAAATCCCGGTTATAGAGGTTACACAGGAAAAGCTGGATTCTCTGTGCGGAGGCATGAACCATCAGGGCGTTGTCGCCATGGCGGCTGAAAAGGAATATACGGACGTGGACGGAATTCTGGAAATCGCCGCCGAAAGGGGAGAAAAGCCTCTTGTGGTCATTGCGGACGGAATTGAGGACCCCCATAACTTAGGCGCGCTTATCCGCTGTGCGGAGTGTGCCGGGGCGCACGGGGTTATAATTCCCAAAAGACGCTCGGCGGGGCTTACCCCCACCGTGGCAAAGGCGTCTGCCGGCGCTGTTGAGCATATGGCAATAGCAAAGGTAGCCAATATTTCCGCAACCGTTGACGAGCTGAAGAAAAAGGGTCTGTGGATATTTGCTTCCGAGGCGGGCGGCGCCGCTTATTACGATACCGATTTCAACGTGCCCGCCGCCGTAATTTTCGGAAGCGAGGGTCAGGGAATCGGCAGAGCCATAAAGGAAAAAAGCGATTTTCTTGTTTCCATACCCATGTACGGCAAAGTCAATTCTTTCAAT
>JAQXKW010000050.1 GCA_029010655.1 Clostridia bacterium
TCCGTGCCGTCGTCGTAATAGGTGAATTTCTCCTCGTCAAAGGTTTTTTCCCCGTAGGAAAAGGCCTTCGGCCAGGCGTAATCGCAGACGAGCTTTCCCATAACGCAGGAGGAATCCCATACCTTTGAGGAAAGCGTGTAGCCCTCTGCTTTCAGCTCCGCCACGGTTTTGAAGGTGATAACCTGTGCAAGAGACTCTTTGTCTGTTTTATCGTGGCCGGTAATTGTGGGGGGATATTCCGTATTATCGGGAGCGGTGGTTTCCTCATCGGGGGCGGGCTCTGCGGGGAGAGGGGGATCTTTTTCCTTATTAAAAATTTCCTTCAGCAGAGTAAAGTTGTTTTTCCAGGATTCGGGGCGTTCAATAAACGAAACATCGTATGCGCCCACGTAATAGAGCCCTATAACGGCAGTCAAAAGCACCGCCGTGATAACGGCGGGAAGCCTTTTGACAATATGCAGTTTCAGAAGCTCTCTAAAATTCATATCTTTTCGTAAACCTTGTATTCTACAGAAATCTCGGTAGTAAGCGAGGGGAGCGAAAGAAGCCTTTCCCTGCCCTCACGGGGGGAGCGGTAATAAAAGGGCGTCATGGTAAAGAGGTCCTTTATCTCGCCGCCTCTGACGGTTATCTCATAGGAAAGAGAGGAAGCGGACAGAAGTCTGAATCCCAGGGGCACTTTGTCGAGAGGAGGAGATAGCCTCGGCTCTCCGTACAAAACCTCCCTCATCTGCCACAGATGGCGGCTTCCGGAGGAGCAAACCACGAGAAGTCCGCGGGGGGTAAGAATTCTTGCCGCCTCGGCGTCGGGAACGGGCGCAAACAGGCTGAAAATTGCGTCAACGGAGGAGCTTTCAATGGGCATATCAAAAATATTTGCCGCCGCAAAGTTAAGATTTCCGTCAATTACGGCGGCCTTTTTTGCGCCTGCCGCCGCACCGTGCTTTGAAGCGTCAAGCCCTGCGGCAAAGCCGAGGGGGGAATTTTCGGAAAGGTTTTTGAATATACGTACGGTGTGGTGCCCTTCTCCGCATCCTGCGTCAACAAAGGAAGAAATTTTTCTTCCCGTTCTGAGGGCGACGGCTGCGGCTTCGTCCGATATTTTATCGTAATATCCGGCTGAAAGAAAGCTTCTGCGGCAGGAGAGCATTTCGGCGTCGTCTCCCGCCTTTCTGTTGTTTTTCTTTCCCGGAGGGAGAAGATTAACATATCCGCTGGAGGCTATGTCGTAGCAGTGCCGCCGCTCGCCCGTGCAGTACATACTGCCGCCTTCTTTTATAAGCCTTGTTCTGCAAACGGGGCAGACAAATTTTGTGTTTTCCGTCATTTTACAGTCTCAATGAGCTTTGCGTGCAAAGCGTATCTGCCGCCCTCGCCGCCGTTGGTGCAGGTGGAAAGGGTTATCATGGTATCGTTTTCATTAAGCCTTTCGCCTGATGCCACGGAGGATTTGGAGATAACTTCGGCGGCAAAGGACAGAAAATCTGCGCTGTCGCTGAAATTCATGCGGTAGTAGAAATACTTTTCCGTGGTGGGATAAACGGAGACGGGCTTATAAATAAACACGCCGTCCATGGTGTAAATATAAATCTTGTTTGCCGCAAAGAAAGCGGGGTCAAGGAACTTTGTAACGTCGTGGAACATTGCCCCGGTGACAACATTGTGACCGTAAATTACGGTGTTTAGGTTGTCGGTTATAAGATCCTTGCAGTTGTAGTCAAGGAAAATAGAGCCGATGGGCAGAGACTCGCCCGTGTATGCGTGGTCAAGGTAGTAGTCGTTGTCGCTTCCCCGAAGAAGCGGGTAGTCGATTCCCGTGTTCTCCGCATATATCCAGCCGTAAACATCGGGATTCTTTGCTTTCAGCGCCGTAAGGCTTGCCTTCATGGCGTCAAGCTTTTGGGAATATTCGCCCGAAAGCTCCTTTTCGGGGCTTTTTCCTGCGGCAATTCTGTCGTAAAGGGAGAGCATGGGCGAGTCTCCCCCTGCGGCAAGAAGCGCCCCCGGGTGGTTAAAGTGGAGGGAGTCCTCGGAATCAAGGGTAAAGCGGTTAAACTCGGTGCCTGAGTAAATCTCTGCGCCTCTGATTTTACCACGTATGTTTATTATGAGCAAAACTATACAGACTATTGCCGCAATACCGCATACGGACAGAAGGCAGAGTTGAATAATATTCTCTTTTTTGCTGATTTTCTTTTTCGTTTTTGAAGTTTCGCCCCCGTCGGTTTTTTCCTGCTTTATTTCTGCCGTGTCAAGCTCTGTTACCGACTCTGAAAAATCCTTTTCCGTAAAGGAGTCGCTGTGGGGAATCGGCGCAAAATTCGACTGTGCTTCCCGTACCAGCTCGTCTTCGTAAAAAGAATTTGCGACGTCGGAGGCGGGGGCTTCGGTCTTAATTTTTTTGTTCTTTTTTTTCTTCTTTGACATGCCGTTCTCCTTTCAGCGATTATTATCCATATTCATTATACTTCATTTTTTCGGGAATGCAATGTCTTTTGTGTGAACATTTTTAGGGAAACGCCGTCTTCCACTTGAAATTAATACCGAATATGTGATAAAATAACTGAAAAGGATAAAAGGAAAGTATAAGGGGTGAAAAATCAGCCCTCTTTTCGTGTTATACCGAAAAATCAGTTTTTGTCAAACGGAGATTTTTATGTCGGATATATTTGAGCTTTTTAAGAAAATATCAAAGCCGAAAACCCCGCCCGCACCGCCGGAATTTCTTCTGGTGGGTCTGGGAAATCCGGGCAAGGAATATGCCCAAACCCGCCATAATGCGGGCTTTCTTGCCATAGAGTGCATCTGCCGTCAGAAAAATGCGGAGTGCAACCGCCTGAAATTCAAATCCCTGGTGGGAGACCTTACGGTGGGCGACCATAGGGCACTTATGATGATGCCCCAGACTTATATGAATAACTCAGGCACGGCGGTAAAGGAGGCGGCGGATTTTTATAAAATCCCGCCGGAGAAAATAATCGTTATTGTAGACGATATAAACCTTGAGCCCGGTCAGATGAGAATAAGAAAAAGCGGCACGGACGGCGGACATAACGGGCTGAAAAGCATTATATATCAGCTTGAGGCGGACACCTTTCCCCGAATCCGTCTGGGGGTAGGAAAAAAGCCCTCCAAGGATTACGATTTGGCGGCATGGGTGACGGGAAAAATATCAAAGGAAGGCTTTGAACAAATGCGCCCCTGTCTTGAGGTCTGCTATGACGCCGCAAGGATGATAACGGACGGTGATTTTGAGGGCGCAATGGGAAAATATAACGGTATGAACCGATGAACACAAGAGAGCTTTTACTGTCCGTAATGCGTGAGTCCCGTGAATACAGGGCGCTGACCGAGGGACTCTCCCTTTCCCGCCGTCGGGCAAAGCCCGCTCCCTGTGCGGTAACGGGTCTGTCGGAGGGTGCGTCCCCCGTATTCTTAACGGCTCTCGCAGCAGACGAAACTCTTGCCGGACGGAGAGTTTTAATTCTCTACGCATCGGAGAAGGACGCCGCCGACGAAGCCCTGCGCCTTACTGCCGCAGGGGTTACGGCGTATCACTTTCCCGCAAGGGACTATAATTTCAATATAACCTCAGCCTCCCGTGATTACGAGCATCGGAGGCTTCTTGTGCTGTCGGAGCTTTTGTTCGGAGAAAAGCCTATGGCAGTGTGCGCAACCGCAGAGGCGGTGCTTCAGGTAACGGTTCCTCCGGAGGAGCTTATTCATCTGAGCGTTTCTCTGAAAAGCGACAGACCCGTTGATTTGGAAAAGCTGACAAAAACCCTGACTTTGGGGGGATACTCCAGAGTTGAGCTTGTGGAGGGTCCCGGGCAGTTTGCAGTTCGCGGGGGAATTATCGATATTTTCCCGCCCTCGGAAAGCCCTGTACGTGTTGAGCTTTTCGGAGACGAAATTGACAGAATAGGCGTTTTCGACCCCGTAACTCAGAGGTTTACGGAGACCTTGGAGGGGGATATTCTCATTCCCCCCGCCCATGAGGCGGTGCTGGACGAAGACCGCCGTGAAAAGATTATTTCCGCCTGCGCAAAGCAGATAAAGAAGCTGTCGGAGCAAAATGACCCCGATATGAGAACCGTAGAGCTTCTTATGACGGAGCAGGCTCAGCTGAAGGATTTTTCCGACGTAAGCTTTACCGATAAGTATCTGCCGCTCATTTACCCCGACGGCAACTGCTTTTTCGACTATTTCGACGGGCTTTGCGTAATTTTCGATACGGCAAACGTGCGGGAGAGAGCAAATTCCGCAGAAGCGCTTACCATGCAGAGCGTTTCCGATATGATAAGCGCAGGCGAGCTGTACGGAAAAATGAGCGGAGTGTGGCAGAACCCGTGGGACAGAGTGCAAACAGCCCTTTCCGTTATGCCCTCCGTGCTGATTGACCCCTTTGCCAGGAGCCACCCGGGAATGACCCCTGCGGCGGAGTTTTCCTTCCGCACCCGTCATATTCCCCCCTATGCGGGAAATACCGCTTTGCTTTTGGAGGATTTGCAGGAGCTGTCGGCAGGGGGATACAGATTGGCGGTGCTCTGTGCAAACGAAGCGGACGCTGCCTCTCTTGCGAAAACCCTGACCGGCGAGGGCTATACCGCCGGAGTTTGCCGTGAGGGGTCGGAGTTTTTCGGCGAAAACGTGAAAAAATACCCCGTTGCGCTTCTTTACGGAGATTCCGACGGGGGCTTTGAGCTGACGGACGCAAGATTTGCCTTTCTCAATTATTCGGGAGTTTCCGAGGGAACGGCAAGATTTTACAGAAAACAGCAGAGAAAAGCGAAAAAGAAAAATACGGAAAAAATCCTCTCGTACAGCGACCTCACTCCCGGAGACGCAGTAGTTCACGAGGCGTACGGCGTAGGTATCTACGAGGGTATAGAAACCCTGACGGCGGCGGGAATTACGAGAGATTACGTAAAAATCCGATATGCCGGCACGGATAAACTGTTTTTGCCCGTGGATCAGCTTGACCTTGTTTCAAAATATATCGGGGCAGGCGCCGACGGCGAGGTAAAACTAAATAAAATGGGCGGCGCCGACTGGCACAGGGCAAAAAGCCGTGCCTCCGCCTCCGCCAAGGAAATGGCAAAGGAGCTTATAGAGCTGTATGCCCGCAGAAAAAGGGCAAAAGGCTTCTCTTTTCCTGCCGACGACGATATGACCGCCCAGTTTGCCTCCGCCTTCCCCTATGAGGAAACGGACAGCCAGCTTTCCGCAATAGAGGATATACGCCGTGATATGGAGGAGGGCTGTCCCATGGAGCGCATAATCTGCGGAGACGTGGGCTACGGAAAAACCGAGGTGGCTCTCCGCGCGGCGTTCAAGGCGGTAATGGGCGGCAAGCAGGTGGCGATTCTTGTTCCCACCACAATTCTTGCATATCAGCACTATCAGACGGCGCTGAGCCGCTTCAGGGGCTTCCCTGTTTCCATCGATATGCTGTCCCGTTTCCGTACCAAGGCACAGCAGGAGGTGTCGCTCCGCAAGCTCCGCCGAGGGGAGACGGATATTATAATCGGAACCCACAGAATTATTTCTTCGGATATAGAATTCCGTGATTTGGGGCTTGTAATTATTGACGAGGAACAGCGCTTCGGCGTGGCGCAGAAGGAAAAGCTGAAAAAGCTCTCAATCGGAGCAGACCTTTTGACCCTTACCGCAACGCCTATTCCCCGTACCCTTAATATGGCAATGGGCGGAATTCTGGACATGAGCATTCTTGACGACGTGCCGGGACTTCGTTCCCCCGTGCAGACCTATGTTATGGAGCATGACGACGGCATTATCGCCGAGGCGGTGCGCCGTGAAATCCGCCGTGGCGGTCAGGTGTTCTATCTTAACAACAATATTGAGTATCTCTATACCCTGCGGGGAAAGCTTTCGGCGGAGATTCCCGAGGCGAGAATTGCCGTTGCCCACGGGCGAATGGACAGAGACGAGCTTGAGGATATATGGGCGGCGCTGGTGCGGGGCGAAATCGACGTGCTTGTGTGCACAACGATCATCGAAACGGGCGTAGACGTGCCAAACGCCA
>JAQXKW010000051.1 GCA_029010655.1 Clostridia bacterium
GCAACAGCGCAAGTATCATAATTAAAACAGACGGACTTTTGCAGAACGAAGTGGCACAGATAAGCGAGATAGTATATAAGGAGGCGGGAATTAATCCTCAGGATTTGAAAATAATCGAATCGGATTAACTGTTGAAAAACCTAGGGGATTGTGGTAGAATAATGACATATTAACGAAAGGCGGAGCTTTAGCCTTATGTCATATTCTGTCACAATCCTTACTCCTTTATTTAACCGTTCGGAATTTATTGACAGGCTGTATTCCTGCCTTTGCATGCAAACCGTGAAGGATTTTCAATGGCTGGTTATAGACGACGGCAGCAGGGAGAATTCCGGGGATAAATTTGCAGAGCTTGAAAAAACTGCGCCGTTCTGTGTGGAGTATCACTATAAAGAAAACGGCGGAAAGCATACTGCCCTGAATTTCGCCCACCCCTTTATAAAATCCGACTATGTGCTGATTTTAGACAGCGACGACACCCTTACTCACGATGCGGTTGAAACCGTTTGTGAATATATAGGAAAATACTCTGACGACAAAAGCATCGGAGTTTTCAGCTTTCAAAGGGGCAAGGACAGGGAGCACCCCTTGGTGGAGTATGCCCGTAGGGAGGAAATTTCCGATCATATCAAGTACCGCATTAACGGCAACCGCCCGGGCGACTGCTGTGAGGTTGTCCGCACGGAAGTTCTCAGAGAATATCCTTTTCCCGTGTTTGAGGGAGAAAAATTTCTCTCGGAAGCCCATCTGTGGATAAAAAGTGCGGAGAAGTATAAGACCGTATATGTGCGCAAGGTAATATATATAAACGATTATCAAAAGGGCGGACTGACAGACAGCGGGCACAGAATGAGGCGTACATGCCCTTTGGGCGGAATGTATACGCAAAAGCTGGGACTTGATAAACGTTTTTCTCTGAAATACAGAATAAAGCGAGCCGTTCTTTTGCTTTATTACGGCAGACTGGCAGGGAAGAAAACGGGAGAAATCCTGAAATACAGCGAGTGTCCCCAGTTTGTAGGCTGGTTCATTTTTCCCGCAAATCTTCTGTACCTAATTGAAAATTATAAGAACAAATAAGCCGGCACCTTGCCGGCTTTTTATCATTAATGCGGATATGCTTTCATATATCTTAATAGGACAATTAGGACAATTATGAAAGGGTATCATTATGAAAAAAACCATATCATTAATACTTGCTTTAGTATTTTTCTTGTCTCTTACAGTCCCCGCCTCGGCTGAGGAAACGAACAGCTTTGACGTAAAAGCAAAAAGCGCTGTGCTTATGGAAGCATCCACGGGAACGGTTCTGTATTCAAAGTGCCCGGACGATCCTTTGCCTCCTGCATCTGTTACCAAAGTAATGACGCTTCTTTTGGTAATGGAAGCAATAGATTCGGGAAACCTATCCTTGACGGATACGGTGTCGGTCAGCGAGCATGCGGCGTCAATGGGAGGCTCGCAGGTGTATCTTGAGCCTTTCGAGGAAATGACCGTGGAGGATATGCTGAAAAGCGTGGTAGTAGCCTCGGCAAATGACGCCGCAGTAGCGCTGGCGGAAAAGGTGGGCGGAAGCGAAGAAGCCTTCGTCAACAGAATGAACGAGCGTGCAGGGGAGCTGCAAATGAAGAGCACTCATTTTGAAAACGTGTCAGGGCTTGACGACGATACGAAAAATCACGTAACAAGCGCACGTGATATTGCCATAATGTCACGGGAGCTTATTGTAAACCACCCGCTTATTCTCAATTACAGCTCCATATGGATGGACAGTATTCGGGGCGGTGAATTCGGTCTGACAAACACCAACAGACTTGTACGGTTTTATAAAGGTGCTACGGGACTGAAAACAGGCTCCACATCAAAGGCGGGCTTCTGTATCAGCGCAACGGCGCAGAGGGACGGAATGGACCTTATTGCCGTTATAATGGGAAGCGAAACCAGAGATATAAGAAATGCCGCCGCCTCGTCGCTTCTCGACTGGGGCTTTGCAAATTACAGCGTGTATAAGGAGCAGGGGCAAAAGGCGGGCAAAATTCCCGTTACGGGCGGCTGTGAAAAAGAGGTTGATGCGGAATACGCAGACGTAAGCTTTCTTTTGAAAAAAACAGGCGGAGAGATTACGAAGACCGTTGAACTGAATAAAAATGCACAAGCCCCTGTAAAAAAAGGCGACGTTGTGGGAAAGATTACCTTCAAAAGAGGGGACGAAACCGTAGGAGAAGCAGACGTTACGGCGTCAAAGGACGTAGATAAAATAGGATTTTTCGGATGTCTCGCGGATATTTTGAAAAAATTTTGCTTAATTAATCAAAAATGATGAAATAAGGCTTGAAAAGCAGGGAGAATAGTAGTAAAATCAAAAAGTAAAAAATATGCCCGAAACGGGCGAAACGGAGAGAAAAATGTCAATAAAGTTAAACGAAAAATTTACGAAAGGCTTTGTTTCCGAATGTGATATTAAAGCCATCACCCCTGAAATCGAAAAAGCGCTTGAAACCGTAAAGAGCGGTACGGGAGAGGGAAGCGATTTTCTCGGATGGCTCACAAGACCTGAGGATTATGACAGGGAAGAATACGCACGGGTAAAGGCTGCTGCCGAAAAAATCAGAAATACCTGCGACGTGTTTATCGTTATCGGTATAGGCGGCTCCTATCTTGGCGCCCGTTCCGCAATAGAGTTCGTAAAAGGAAATAAATATAATACCCTCAGAGGCGACGCCCCGGAAATTTATTTCTCGGGAAATGATATTTCTGCCACGTCGGTTGCAGAGCTTCTTGAAATTTGCGAGGGCAAGGACGTTTGTATTAACGTGGTTTCCAAATCGGGAACTACTACCGAGCCCGCAGTTGCATTCCGTATTTTCAGAGGACTTCTTGAAAAGAAATACGGCGTTGAGGGCGCAAGAGAGAGAATTTTCGTAACTACCGATAAATGCAGAGGCAAGCTGAAGGAATTCTCCGATAAGAACGGCTACGAAACCTTCGTTGTTCCCGACGATATAGGCGGCAGATATTCCGTTCTCACCCCCGTGGGGCTTCTTCCCATAGCAGTTGCCGGTATTGATACGGACGCAATGCTCAAGGGTGCGGCAGACGCAATGAAAACGTACGGTGCGGCAGACATCGCCTCAAACTCCTGCCTCAGATATGCGGCTATCCGCAATATTCTCTACCGCGGCGGCAAAACCATGGAGATACTGGCAGCATATGAGCCCTCCATGCAGATGTTCTGCGAGTGGTGGAAGCAGCTCTACGGCGAGTCCGAGGGCAAGGACACAAAGGGTATTTTCCCCGCCTCCGTTATTTTCTCCACCGACCTCCATTCTCTCGGTCAGTATATTCAGCAGGGACTCCGCAACCTCTTTGAAACGGTTATCGACATTAAGAATTCAAACGATAAAATTGCCGTTCCCGACGACCCCGAAAACGTGGACGGACTTAATTTCCTTTCCGGAAAAGAGCTTAATGAGATAAATCACAGCGCAATGACCGCAACTCTGTATGCTCATTTTGACGGCGGCGTGCCCAACATGGTTCTGGAAATTCCCGACAGAAGCGCATATACCTACGGCGAGCTTGTATACTTCTTTGAGCTTGCCTGCGGCGTTTCGGGCTATACTCTGGGAGTAAACCCCTTCAACCAGCCCGGCGTTGAAGCATACAAGAAGAATATGTTCGCACTTCTCGGCAAGCCCGACCCCTCTCTTGATGAGCTTAAAGCAAAGCTCGCAGAGAGAATGAGCGAAAAATGAAAAGAAATGTAAGGACTTGTTAACCGTTTTTTTGAATATTTCAAAATAATTCACAAAAACAGCTTAATTTCTATTGCATTTATGGTCAGAATGTAGTATAATACATTTGACGGGAGTATCCCGAGATCAGCAAAGAGAGGCACACGATTATGCTCAAATTAATTATCGGTGTTAAAGGCACCGGAAAAACGAAACAGTTAATTGAAATGGTAAACGCATCACTGCTCACATCAAAAGGCGACGTAGTCTGCGTTGAGAAAGGCGATAAGTTAAGATTTGACGTTAAATATCAGTGCAGACTGATAGACTCCGAAAACTACGGTATCACCGGTGCGCCGGCGCTCTACGGATTTGTTGCGGGAATTCTCGCCAGCAATCATGACGTAACCGATTTGTATGTTGACTCCGCTCTGAAAATATGCGAGGACAATATGGATTTGTTCGACGAATTTGTTGACAAAATCGGAGCGTATGCCGAGCACAGCGACGTGAACTTCGTTATGACGGCTTCTCTTGACGAAAGCGAAGCCAGCGAAACGGTTAAAAAGTACATATGAAGATAAAAGCGGGCGCACTGCCCGCTTTTATTTGGAAAGAGATTAAAGACAGTTTATGAAGAAAATACTGACATCCGAGCAGATGCGTATGTGCGATACGCTGACAATAGAGTCGGGTGTGATGTCCTCGCGCCTTATGGAAAAAGCGGCAAAGGCCGTGGCGGAGGTTGCCGTTTCAAGCTTTGACCCCACAAGAACACTTGCAGTGTGCGGCGGCGGAAACAACGGCGGTGACGGCGTTCTTACGGCTCTGCTTTTGTCACGGGCAGGGTATTCCTGCGATATATATTTCGTGGGGGACAGAGACCGTAC
>JAQXKW010000052.1 GCA_029010655.1 Clostridia bacterium
TCACGAATCGCCCGAATGGGAATTGACAGATAATCGTTATAATAGCGGATATTGAAAAATGGCGGGCGATTCGTGAATCGCCCCTACCGGTCTGCCGAAGCCGTCCGTCTACGCACCGCACAAAAATTGTCATTGCAAGACGGGCATTATCCGCTTCAGCGCCTTCACAGCTGTATCTCAAACTTATCCTTTGCCTTAACGGTATACTGCCGTCCCTCAAAATCTATAATAAACTTCTTATACTTCTTCCCGTAGCCATTGCGGACAAGCTCGCCCGTAAAGGCGCCGTCACGGGAAATCGTGAACCTATACTCGTTGTATTCACCGTCACGGTACTTAAAGTCCTCTCCGTTGTCCTCGTAGTGAACGTATTCTCCGTCTCCCCTGAAAACCTTGAGAATAAGAGTGTCAAGGGGCTTTTCGCCCACATAGTTCATTTCCTCGTAGTTGGGGAATATTGCTCCCGCCTTTGCGTACATGGGACAAACGTCAATGGGAGCCGACGCCACAAAGGACTTTCCGCCCCGGATTTTTTTGCCCGTGTTCATGTCGTACCATTCTCCCCGGGGCAGATATACCATTCGCTCCTCTGCTCCCTGGTCAAGCACGGGTGCGACTATCATGCTGTCGCCTACCATAAACTGGCTGTTGCACCGGAGAGCCTTTTTGTCGTTTTCATAATGCAGACCCATGGGGCGCATAACTGCAAGACCGTCCCTTTCTCCCTTAAAGAACAGGTCGTACAGATAAGGGATAAAGGCGTAACGGAGCTTTACGAATTTTTTGCATATCTCCAGCGTTTCCTTTCCGAAACGCCACGGCTCCTGATAGCGGTTGCCCTTGTTGCAGTGGTTGCGGAACAAAGGAGAGAAGCATGCCGCCTCCACCCAGCGGGTGAGAAGCTCGGGGGTGGTGTCCATCATAAAGCCGCCGATGTCCGTTCCCGCAAAGCCTATGCCGCAAAGACCGAGGGTGCAAAGCTGAGGCACCATAACACGCAGATGAAGCCATACGCTTCGGTTGTCGCCCGTCCATACGGTGGAATATTTCTGCGTACCCGCATAGCAGGCACGTGTTATAACAAAGGGACGCTTGCCCGTCGCTTTTTTTATTCCCTCGTAGGTGGCACGGCTCATGCAGTGACCGTATACGTTGTGCATTTACGCATGGGTCGTGGTTCTGTCCCCGTCGTGGAACACCACGTCTGCGGGAAGCTCACCCCGAAAGCTTGCAGGCTCGTTCATGTCGTTCCAGATACCGTCAACGCCCTGCTCCAGATTAAACCGTAGGTTGTCTCCCCACCATTCTCTCACCTTTTCGCTTCCGAAATCGGGGAACAGAGACTCTCCGGGCCAAACCGTGTTTACGTAGGGAAGCCCGTTTTGGTCGGTGGCAAAATAGCCCTTTTCAAGCCCCTCCTCGTATACGGAATAACCCTTCTCGATTTTAATTGCAGGGTCTATAATCGTAACGGTCTTGAACCCGTTTTTCTTCAGGTCTGCAAGGGTCTTTTTCGCATCCTTGTAGCGGTCGCGGTTCCATGAAAAAATCTTGTAGTTTTCCATGTAGTCAATGTCTAAATGAATTGCGTCGCAGGGCACTCCCGACTTTCTCATGGTGTCGGCAATATACCGCACATCCTTTTCGTCAACATAGCCCCACCGTGACTGCTGATATCCCAAGGTCCAGCGCTGGGGAAGGGGAGTTCTGCCCGTAAGATAGGTGTAAAGCGAAACTATTTCAGGAAGATTTTCTCCCGCCATAAAGTAGTAGTCCAGGTTTCCTCCGTCAACGCCGTACCACATGTAGTCAGGCGAGTCCTTCGCCATGTTGAAAACGGAGCGGAAGGTGTTGTCGAAGAACATGCCGTAAACCGCACCGTTTGCTTTTTTTGACATGAAGAAGGGAACGGTTTTGTAAATAGAAGGCATCTGCTCATCGTGTACGTCCGTAATGTCCTTGTTCCACATAACGTACTCGTAGCCCCTCTTGTCCATAAAGCCGGCACGGTCGCCCAGACCCATAAGACATTCGTCCCTGTCAACACAGCGAACAACATTTATGTTCATATCAAATCTTGCACGCTCAATCTTGTGACCCTCTTTTGCCATAAGCGCAAGATCCGCCTCGCTCATGCGGATAACGTCCACCATCCTACCCCGGTAGTCGCGGCTGAGAGTTTTTCCGTCATAGCGGAAAAAGTCCACCTTAAAGCCGGAATATACCTTAACGGTCAGAAAAGCTGTTTTGATAATGACGGCATTTCCCGCCTTTTCGCAGGAAAACTCAGTCTTTTGCGTTTTGTCGCCCTCAATAGCCTTTGAAAGGTGCTCCTCGCACATAAAGCCCGAAAAAACATTAACGATTTTGTCCGTAATAATCTCAATGCGGCCGCATCCGTTCTCAAAGGTGAAAAACACCTTGTTTTGAAGAACCGTGAAATCCGTCAGCTTTCCGAATTTTTTCATAATAAATCCTTTCTGAACCTTTCTAAATAAGAACGCCGCACCGCAAAGCGGCGCGGCGCAGAGTGAAGACAAAGCGGTCAAACCGCCAATATAAGACAAAAAAGGTTGAATTAATATAAACTACCATTTACAAAGAACAGACAACTTTTTTAAGGTTGGGCAAAAAAACAACCGTATCGGATTTCGGTGATTTTTCCCTCTAACGTACCTTTGTACGCCGACGGGCGGCAAAACCGACGAAGCTGCCTCCCTTTGTTTTCCCCCTGCGGAAAATCAGTCAATGTCCTCAATAACCTGCTCAGGCGGCAAATCCAGCTGCTGAGGCTTTTTCATAATAAACTTCAAAAGCTTCAGCGAGGAAGCGTAGTAAAAACCGTCGCATATACGCTCGTCGCAAACGCAGGAAACGTCCACAAACTGATCCTTGTAAACGGAACCGTCGGGATTAATTCTGTATTCACGCTTTTTAGCGCCGAATGAGATGAACAGGGGACAGGTTCCGAAATCGTAAAGATGATGATAAATTGCGGGAATGCCCAAAGAGCCCATGGAGGTAATGAACATGGAGCAGTGGAACGGGCTGACCCCCTCCAAAAAGCGGGGCAGAAGACCGAAATAGTCAAGAGTTTTCAGAAGCCAGATAACGAACTTCAAAAACAGAGAGGGAATGTAGCTGAGCCACCTTGCGGTGTCGTCGAAATCTCCGCCGGGGTCGTTTCTGTAATCGGTTATTGCCTTTTCCATTCTTTCGTAAACTTCTTTTATTGTGTCCGTGGGCTGGAAAATGACCTTTATAACCGTGTCGGGGGATTCCATGGTCATTTCTTTTTTAATTGTAAGTGCGACTTCAATAGAGCGCCGTGTCCAAACCCGCTGACCTCTGATAAAGCGGTTAATCTGCGGACGCTGAGAGACGAGACGGACATAAGCCGCAATAATAACATGCATAAGAGTAAGATGCTCCATGCCCTCGTCATGCTTCTGCTTTATGTATGCGTCAATGGGAATTGTGGGAATAGTGTCCTTCATATAGTTGCTGGAACCGTTGCGGTTTACCATAATGAAAGGGACAATAACGGACATGGGAGGAATGGTGCGAACCTTGCGTTTGTCCTTTTTGCGGCGGCGGGCCGCTCTTTCTTCTTTACCCATAGAACTCTGTAAAATGCCTTTCTGAAAGAATAGGGTATAAACAAATACCGAGTAATTATAACATACATTTTTATAATAGTAAACAATTTTTGAACAATTTGAAAAAATCAATTTTGAAAGCACACCCATACTCCCGCCTTTTGACAGTCCCACCGCCGTGAAAATGTTCAACCCCCACCGCCCACACCGGGGGACGCATGCGTCCCCATGTCATTGCGAGGGTGCGGAGCACCCGTGGCAATCTCTACTGACAATTTGATGTTCTGTATGTAGGCGAAAATGCTAACGGCTTGGTTGCCTCCCTTTACACAAGGGAGGCAGCGGTCTGATGTCAGCACTAACTCTGTCATTGCGAGACGGGCGTTACGCCCGTCGTGGCAATCCTTACATACGGTTTTACAAGTCGGGTCGTCTGTAATCTGCTTGACTTCCGCTCCCTCCCCTCGGCATCATAATGATGCCGAAATAAAGAAAGAGTAAATCAAAAAGCCTCCTACATCAAGACGAGCGAAAATCCCCCGTAAGGATTGCCACGGACGGCATTATGCCGCCCTCGCAATGACACCATGGGGGAACTGCACCGCACCAACTTATGCTAGCGATTTTATGTTTTTCCCGTCAGCGATAATGCAATAATATACCGTAGGGCGCTGTCTTGCCTCCGCCGCTGGCTCTGCATTTTTATAATAAAATCCGTCAGCATGGTTTTCATGAGGCAATTTTGCATACAGCCGGCAGCGCCCTTTTCTGTTAGTTTTCTCTTGACAATATTCCCCGTCAATGTTATCATTATCAAAGTAAAGAAAGGAATCGGAAGGCTATGAAAATCAAAACAGTAAAAGGAATGAACGACTATCTCCCCAAGGATGCGGAGATAAGAGACTATCTTCAGTCCGTAATAATAGATACCTATAAAAACAGCGGCTACGAGCATATTATAACGCCTATTATGGAGGACGCCGAAAACCTTGACAAAAGTGACGGCGGCGACAACTTAAACCTTATCTTCAAGGTGTTAAAGCGGGGCGAAAAGCTGAACCGTGCCCTTGAAAGCGGCAATGTTAAGGACCTTTCCGACATGGGGCTTCGCTATGACCTGACGCTCCCCTTGTGCCGCTATTTTGCAAACAACCGTGCAAATCTTATGACCCCCTTTAAGGCTATTCAGACGGACAGAGTTTACAGAGCGGAAAACTCTCAGAGAGGCAGGCTCCGTGAGTTTATTCAGTGCGATATAGACATTATCGGCTCCTCTGCCCCCGAAGCGGAGGTTGAGCTTATTCTTACCACCGCAAAGGCTCTTGAAAGAATAGGCATCGGCGCCTTTACCGTAAAGCTCAACGACAGGGCGCTTCTGCGTGCGGTAATTGAAAAAATCGGTTTCGGCGAGGAAAGTTTTGAGAGCGTTTGCATAACATTTGACAAGCTCGACAAAATAGGAGCAGAGGGAGTTAAGGCAGAGCTTTTGGAAAAGGGCTTTGACACTTCGGCTGTTGAACGCTTCGGAGTGTTCTTTGCAAAATCTCCCATAACCGTGGAGGACGTAAAAGCGCTGGTGGGCGAAAACGAGTCAATCGACCGCCTGACTTATATAATGGACACCGTAACGGAAATTTCCGGCGGCGGCATAAAGCTTGAATTCGATATTTCCCTTGTGAGAGGGCAGGGCTATTACACCGGCACGGTGTTTGAAATAAGAAGCGACGAGTTTTCGGGCGCTATTGCCGGCGGCGGCAGATACGACAACCTTATCGGCAAATTCATCGGCGAGAATATTCCCGCCGTGGGCTTTTCAATCGGCTTTGAGCGGATTTTCGCCATTCTCAAGGACCGCGGGGACTTTGCCGTTCCCGGCGGCAGGAAAAAGGTGGTTTTGCTTTACGATAAGGAAAACTATGCGGCGGCGGCAAAGAGAGCGGAGGAGTTTCGCAGGGAATATGACGTAACCCTCTGCGAAAGAACGAAAAAAACAGGCAAACAGCTGGGACGCTACGCCGAGAGAGGATACAGCTACTTTTTCACGGAGGGGCAGTCTGAAGCCCTGCAGGAGCTGAACTGACGAAATTTCGGTAAGTCCGGAGGAATGAATGAATAAAAATTCAAAGAAAAATAAAATATTTCATTTTCTCACCAATGTGCTTATATTGCTGTTCAGCAATGCGCTTTATGCGCTGACGGTTGAGCTTATCATAATTCCGTCGGGACTTGTAACCGGCGGCGTTACCGGTATTTCCATAATGCTCCGCCACCTTAACGTGCCCCTTGATGTGTCGTATATCGTGTTCTTTCTGAATGTTATTCTTTACATTATCGGCGCGATTTTTCTGGGACGGCATTTTATGATAACAACGGGCGCAAGCTCTGTTCTGTACCCGTTTTTCCTGAATGTGTTTGAACGACTGGCGGCAAGATACGACCCGCGGGTAATTCTCCCCATACACGACGACCTTGTGCTGTGTGCGGCGGTTGCGGGAATTCTTATCGGCGTTGCCTTGGGAATTCTTGTGCGCTCGGGAGCTTCAACGGGCGGCTCGGACATTCCACCCATGATTGTAACAAAGCTGACGGGCTTTCCCATGGGTACGGGCATGTTTATTCTCGACGGCAGTATTATATTCAGCCAGCTTCTTGTAAGCGATATAAGACATACGCTTTACGGCGTAATCATGGTTATCGTATATTCCTACCTTGTCAACCAGATTTCCGTTATGGGCATGTCAAAGGCGCAGATCTCCGTCATGTCCGATAAGCCCGAGGAGCTTCGCCGTGCCGTTCTTACCACGGTGGGCAGAGGAATAACCTTCCTGTCCGCCACAAAGGGGCTTACGGGCGAAAAAACGAAAATGGTAATGACGGTGGTGTATAACCGCCAGCTTGCACGGGCAAAAAAAGTAATTTTGTCCGTGGACCCGTCAGCCTTTATGGTGATAACCAGAGTCAGCGAGGTAAACGGAAACGGCTTCTCGTTTTTCAAGGGCGATAAAAAGCTTGACAATTCAGACGTAATGTAGTAAAATTTTTCGGGAAATCGGACTGCCGCGTGCGCAAACCGAAAGGTAGCGTATGAGGAAAGTCCGGGCATCAAAGGGCAGGATAACGGATAACGTCCGCCGAGGGTAACCTCCGGGAAAGTGCAACAGAAATAGACCGCCGGCGTTTCGCCGGTAAGGATGGAAAGGCGAGGTAAGAGCTCACCGGCACGACAGGCAACTGTGTGCAAATGTAAACCCTATCCGATGCAACACCGTATGCGGAGCGGCCTTTTCGGCCATATTTGCCCGATAATCCGCAGGTGGCTGGAGGCGTACAGTAATGTACGTTCGAGATAGATGGCAGTCGATAACAGAACCCGGCTTACAGATTTCCCGTTTTATAAAAATCCCGCGTTTGCCCAAGTGTTCTAAAGGACACTTGGGCAGTTTTATTCGCCCTTGGGCGAGTGATATTGCTAAAGCAGTTTTATTATGCTACGCATAGTTTTATTGCCTGCGGCAGTTTGACGGCGAATAAAATATCACTGAAACCGCAGGTTTCAATATCACGGTTGCCGTAGGCAAGCATATCACTCTTTGCGCAGCAAAGAATATCACTGCATAAACTACCCGAAAAAGAG
>JAQXKW010000053.1 GCA_029010655.1 Clostridia bacterium
GAAGGCGATACACTTATTAATATTTATGTCAATGTTGATTTTGACGGCAATATTAATGTGGTTATTAACAAGGACACGGTTATAAACGAAAAGATTAATGATTCTGTAAGCTATTATAAATTTGAGACGGACAAGGGCGAGCTGATACTTGAGGTGAAAGCAGCCGGAACCGGAGAGTATGACTTTGACCTGTACCTTAACGGTGTTTCAGTTCTGTTTGGGCATTCCCTGAACGAAAAATACATAAAGAAAAAAGAGAATACCGCAAACGGGTTTCTCAAATACATTAAGTATAATAATAAAGAGATACTTAAAGAAGTATATTATGTGCTCCTTGAAATCCCCTTGTGGTTTGCTTTTTTGTATTTTAACAAATCAAAGGACGCACTGCACATTGTTCTGATTTGTCTTATTGCAGTTTTGTCTGTTCCTTTTCAATACTTTGCATTTGCCGCATTCAAATATTTTTCCGATAAAAAATATGTAAAAAGGTTCACTTCACAAATGAAAAGGACTGTTAGAATAAAGGGCTTGAAAAAGTAAACACTGATATATTCAGACTGTCTGTGAGAACTTGAGAGAAACAAAGGGATGCCGCTTGTGCTTTATGCACTTGAGGCATCCCTTTGTTATATTTTTTTAGGTTTCTTTCGGTTCCTTTCTTTGGAAAGAAAGGAACAGGGAATCATGCAAAAATGTTCAAGAAACCGACAAATCCGTAAGAAGCGCAGACCATAATAACTCCCGCTGTCAAAACACCTAAGGTAATAGACGGCAAGCTGTATTTAAGCCTCATTTCGAACAGCGCCGCAATCAAAGCGCCCGTCCATGCTCCCGTGCCGGGAAGGGGGATCGCCACGAAAAGGAAAAGTCCGAAGGTGGCGTATTTCATCACCTTTGCGGAATGCTTGTGCGCCTTTTTTTCAAGCCACAGGGCGATTGTTGAAAGCCCCTTGACGCCCTTCATCCAACGGAGAATACCCCTGATAAATAAAAGAATAAAGGGAATGGGCAAAAGGTTTCCGCAAACGCTGACAATGTAGTTTATCCACCACGGAATACCCATAGCAGCGCCTACAATAATCGAGCCGCGCAGCTCAATCAGCGGCAGCATCGACATTCCGAATACTTTTAATATGTCTGCTATACCGATCCCCTCCTCTGTAATACTTTCTATTCATTCTACATGAATCACAGAAGAAAATCAAGCATTATTCCGTAAATATATAGGTTTCTTATGAATTTCTTTTCATTACTTTCATCAGCGGTTTGTATATAAACATGGAAATCGCTATGCAAATAAGTCCCTTGACAAGAGTAAACGGCAGATTGAATATCAGCAGGGCTTCAAGAATGCTTTTTGTACCCGGAAGCAATGCCTGATACATGCCCAAAACCGCTTCTTCGGGAAAGTTTAGTATGCCGTAATACATAGGATAGATAATAAAATAGTTTGTGGGCACCGATATAACTGCCATCGCCGCGGCACCGCAGACTCCGGCAATAAATGCGGTTTTTTTAGTCTTTCTGTGCTTGTAAATCATTCCGGCGGTAAAGGAGAATACGGCTCCCAAAATAAAGTTTGACAGCTCTCCCACAAATCCGCTCTGGGAGAACAGCATATGTACAATATTTTTTATAAGAGAAATAATTACTCCGTACAGCGGTCCGTATGCAAATGCACCGATAAGCTCCGGCAAATCTGAAAAATCAAGCTTGATAAAGGAGGGCATTATCGGAATAGATATTTCGATGTACTGAAGTACAACTGCAACTGCGGTGAGCATACCGCAGCCGGCGATAATACGAATCTTATTTCCTGTATTCGATTTGTTTTTTATCATTATAATTCCTTCTTTCTGTTTGAGGAACTACAAAAAACAAAAAATCCCGCAATGCGGGAATGACGTTCAGTGCAGCATCTTTTCTCATCCGGACTATAACCGTCGGTTCAGGAGTTTCACCTGATCAGCTGTTTTATAAAAAAACAGGTCGCAGACTGTACTGCCGGTATGGACTTTCACCAATCCCCAAAGATATAATTATTAAATTTGAATAATGCGGGGGCGTAAAGCCCCCGCATATAAAGCTTAACTTACGCGAGAATCTCGGAAACAACGCCGGAGCCGACAGTTCTGCCGCCCTCGCGGATAGCGAAGCGGAGACCCTTCTCGATAGCGATAGGGGTGATCAGCTCAACAGTCATGTCAACGTGGTCGCCGGGGCGGCACATGTCAACGTCTGCGGGAAGACTGATAGTACCGGTAACGTCAGTAGTTCTGAAGTAGAACTGAGGTCTGTAGCCTGCGAAGAAGGGCTTCTGACGGCCGCCTTCTTTTTCGGTAAGAACGTAAACCTGACCAACGAACTTGGTGTGGGGGTTTACGGAGCCGGGCTTACAGAGAACCTGACCTCTTTCGATCTCGTTCTTAGCAACACCACGGAGAAGTGCACCGATGTTGTCGCCTGCCTCAGCCTGGTCAAGGAGCTTGTGGAACATCTCAACGCCGGTAACGACGGTGGACTTTCTCTCTTCGGTCAGACCGATGATCTCAACGGTATCGGATACCTTAACAGTACCTCTCTCAACTCTACCGGTAGCAACAGTACCACGGCCGGAGATGGAGAATACGTCCTCGACGGGCATAAGGAAGTCAAGGTCAGCTTTTCTTTCGGGAGTAGGAATGTAGTTATCAACTGCATCCATAAGCTCCTTAATGGGCTCGTATGCGGGATCGTTAGCGTCAGCGGGAGCGTCGAGAGCTACACGAGCAGAACCTCTGATGATCGGAATATCGTCACCGGGGAAGTCGTACTCGGAAAGGAGCTCACGGATTTCCATCTCAACGAGCTCGAGAAGCTCTTCGTCGTCAACAAGGTCAGTCTTGTTCATGTAAACAACGATTGCAGGAACGCCAACCTGACGAGCGAGAAGGATGTGCTCACGGGTCTGCTGCATAGGACCGTCGGAAGCAGCAACAACCAGGATTGCGCCGTCCATCTGAGCAGCACCGGTGATCATGTTCTTAACGTAGTCAGCATGTCCGGGGCAGTCAACGTGCGCGTAGTGACGTGCAGCGGTCTCGTACTCAACGTGTCTGGTGTTGATTGTGATACCACGAGCTCTTTCCTCGGGAGCGTTGTCGATCTGGTCATAAGCCATGAACTCGATCTTGTCGTCGCCCAGGGAGAGGTACTTTGTGATAGCAGCGGTAAGTGTGGTTTTGCCGTGGTCAACGTGGCCGATGGTACCAATGTTGACATGGGGTTTCGTTCTTTCAAATTTTTCCTTTGCCATAATTAGCCTCCGTTTTTGAAATAAATAAATTTGTTTTTGATTAAATTATTAAGCGTCAGTTTTTGCCGCTTGTAACTTTTTCCAGAATGCTCTTGGGAACCTCGGCAAAGTGGTCGGGCTCCATGGAGTACTGTCCGCGTCCCTGTGTCTTGGAACGCAGGTCGGTAGCGTAACCGAACATTTCGGAAAGGGGAATCATAGCGGTGACCTGCTGTGCGCCGCTTACGGGCTCCATAGACTGGATAGCGCCGCGGCGGGAGTTTACGTCACCGATAACGTCGCCCAGGTAATCATCGGGAGTGATGACAACAACCTTCATAATAGGCTCGGTCAGAACGGGGTCCGCCTTCTTCATTGCGTCCTTGAACGCCATTGAACCGGCAATCTTGAACGCCATTTCGGAAGAGTCAACCTCGTGGTAAGAACCGTCGTAAAGGTTTACCTTGACGTCAACTACGTTGTAGCCTGCAAGCACGCCGGATTCCATTGCGCTCTTGATACCTGCGTCAACGGCGGGAATGTATTCCTTGGGAATAGCACCGCCCACGACGGTATTCTCGAACACGTAACCGGAGCCGGGCTCGCCGGGCTCGATTTTGATCTTGACATGACCGTACTGACCTTTACCGCCGGACTGACGGGCATATTTCAGGTCGGATTCGGCAGGACGGCGGATTGTCTCCTTATAAGCAACCTGAGGTCTGCCTATATTTGCCTCCACCTTAAACTCACGGAGAAGTCTGTCTACGATGATTTCAAGGTGAAGCTCGCCCATACCTGCGATAAGCGTCTGACCTGTTTCCTCGTCGGTGTAGGTACGGAAAGTGGGGTCCTCCTCAGCAAGCTTTGCCAGAGCGATGCCCATTTTTTCCTGACCGGCTTTGGTCTTAGGCTCAATAGCAACGCGGATAACGGGTTCCGGGAACTCCATGGACTCAAGGATAATAGGAGCCTTGTCGTCGCAGAGGGTATCGCCGGTGGTTGTGTTCTTCAGACCTACAACGGCGGCTATGTCACCGGAATAAACGGAGCTTATATCGGTACGCTCGTTGGAGTGCATCTGAATAAGTCTGCCCATTCTCTCGCGAACTCCCTTAACGGAGTTGTAGCAGTATTCGCCGGCGTTAATGGAGCCGGAATATACTCTGAAGAAGCAGAGCTTGCCCACAAAGGGGTCGGTCATAATCTTGAACGCCAGAGCAGAGAAGGGCTCGCTGTCGGAGCTCTTTCTGTCTTCTTCTTCGCCTGTTTCGGGGTTAACGCCCTTGATGTCGGGGACATCGGTAGGAGCGGGCATATAATCCACGATAGCGTCGAGAAGCTTCTGAACGCCCTTGTTTCTGTAAGATGTGCCGCAGACTACGGGAACTATCTCGTTTGCGATAGTTGCCTTACGGAGAGCTGACTTTATCTCGTCAACGGTCAGTTCCTCGTCCATGAGGTATTTTTCCATGAGAACGTCGTCGGTAGCGGCAACGGACTCAACGAGATTGTTTCTGTACTCCTGTGCTTTTTCAAGCATATCGGCGGGGATAGGTTCAACACGCATATCCTTGCCCATCTCATCGTAGTATACATCGGCCTCCATATTGATAAGGTCGATAATACCTCTGAAGGTATCTTCAGAACCGATGGGGAGCTGTATGGGAACGGCGTTAGCCTTCAGTCTCTCATGCATCATATCTACAACATGATAGAAATCTGCACCCATAATGTCCATCTTGTTTACATAGGCCATTCTGGGAACGCCGTATTTGTCAGCCTGACGCCAAACGGTTTCAGACTGGGGTTCAACGCCGCCCTTAGCGCAGAGGACGGTGACTGATCCGTCGAGGACTCTCAGAGAACGCTCAACTTCAACAGTAAAGTCAACGTGTCCGGGAGTGTCGATGATGTTGATTCTTGTGTTTTTCCAGTAGCAGGTGGTAGCGGCGGAGGTAATCGTAATGCCTCTTTCCTGCTCCTGCTCCATCCAGTCCATGGTAGCGGCGCCGTCGTGCGTTTCACCGATCTTGTGGGTTTTTCCCGTATAGAACAGGATACGCTCGGTAGTGGTGGTTTTGCCGGCGTCGATATGAGCCATGATACCGATGTTTCTGGTGCGCTCAAGGGAATATTCTCTTGCCATATACGTTAATTACTCCTTGAAAACTTACAACAGATACGACAAATTAATATCTGTAATGAGCGAACGCCTTGTTGGCTTCAGCCATTCTGTGTGTTTCTTCTTTTTTCTTGAATGCGCCGCCGGTGCTGTTCTTAGCATCCATAATTTCAGCGGCAAGTCTTTCTGCCATGGTTTTTTCTCCGCGGTTTCTTGAATAAGCAGTCAGCCAGCGAAGTCCGAGAGTATATCTTCTCTCAGGTCTTACTTCCATGGGCACCTGGTAGTTGGAACCGCCTATACGGCGAGCCTTAACCTCCAGTACAGGCATAACGTTATCGAGAGCTTCTGTGAAGACTTCCAGGGGATTGTTGCCGGTCTTCTCTTCAACGATTGCAAAAGCATCGTATACGATTTTCTGAGCAACACCCTTTTTGCCGTCCAGCATAATGTTGTTGATGAGCTTAGTCACCAGCTTGGAATTATACAGAGGATCGGGCAGAACGTCTCTCTTTGAAATCTGACCTCTTCTCGACACTTTACTTCCCTCCTTCATTAAAAAATGTTATCATAGGTACTCGAAAATAAATTCCCGTATGTGCCTGAAGGGCAGTGTATATAAACATCTGTCACCTTCAGCACCAAAAGCTGAAAATTAAAATCGAGGAAAAATTGCCCGTAAATTATTTCTTCTTCGGGCGCTTTACGCCGTACTTGGAACGGGACTGGTTGCGGTTTGCAACGCCCTGAGTATCAAGAGTACCGCGAATGATGTGGTAACGAACACCGGGCAGGTCACGTACACGGCCGCCGCGGATAAGAACGACGGAGTGCTCCTGCAGGTTGTGTCCGATGCCGGGGATGTAGGTCCAAGCCTCCATGCCGTTTGTAAATCTTACTCTGGCAACCTTACGGAGCGCGGAGTTAGGCTTTTTCGGTGTGGTGGTGGATACCTTTGTGCAAACTCCTCTCTTCTGGGGAGAGTGCTGATCGATGGGCTTGTTCTTAATTGTGTTGAAGCCCTGCTGCATAACGGGGGATTTGGACTTGTAGGTCTTGTCCTGACGGCCCTGTTTTACGAGCTGATTAAAGGTAGGCATCTTTTTTTCCTCCTTTCATTGGTGATAAATGTTTATATACAACCGAGAAACTCGGTTATACACATAAAATAATGTAGATTTTGCAAATGGGCATAAATAGTCATAGATATAGCCACGCAATGATGATTTTAACACATAACATTATTTTTGTCAACAATGACGTATAAAAATCGTAAAAATCTCCCTTTTGCACAAATAATTTACCCCACACCGATGATTATGCACATTTTTGAGAGGACTTACACAGTAATTTTGAAAACGCTGTTGAAAATTTGGTATAAAATGTATGTCAATCTATCGCCGCACGGCAGGGGACGTTTGCGTCCCTATGTCATTGCAGGGGTACAAGTACCTTGACAATCTCTGCGGGCAATTTGCCGGTACCTTCCGTAGTCGCTAACTGCTAGCCGCTAACTGCTAACCGCCAGCCGCTCACCGCTAACCGCTTAAAAGGGACTGTCTCAAGGACAGCCCCTTCTTAATTTACTGTTCGCCGGTAACCTTTTTCTTCAAAAGGTTTATATCGGCAACGGTGACTTTGCCGTCGCCGTTTACGTCAGCAGCATCGGCGGCTGTGCCGGTAAGGTTCTCCGAACCGGACAGAGTTTTTTTCAAAACATTCACGTCCTTTGCGGTCACCTTTCCGTCAAGGTCAATATCGCCGGCAATGTAGTCAGGGTCAACCTCTCCGCAAACGGTGCAGACACCGGATACAAATTTGTGTCCCGTTGCAAGTATGGGCACATCGGAGATGTGGTATCCGCAGACCGTACAGCAAACAAGGCTTCTTCCGTTTTCCGTGCAGGTAGGAGGAGTAACCTCAGTTTCGCCCTCGGTGTGTCCCGTTGCCGGAACGGTGCGGTTTTCTTCCGCTCCGCATACGGAGCAGACTCTTATCTCCGTGCCGGTATCGGTACAGGTGGGAGCCGTTTCAACCTTCCACTGGCCGAAGTCGTGCTCGTGGACGCCGCCCTCCTGCCATACCGCATAAAGGGTAGCGGAGGAGTTTGCCGTATAAGTGCCGCCGCTCAGGTATTCGGGCTCCGAGGCGGTTTTCGACGTTGACCAGCCAAGGAAGGTAAACCCGTCCTTTTCGGGCACGGCGGAGGTGATTGCCAAGGGTATATCGGTCAGTTTAATCTGATTGAGAAAGCTTCCCGTGCCGCCGTTTAGGTCAAATTTCAGGGTGTTGGCGGAAAGCACGGTATATGAGCCGAGACCATCTCCCATATAGTTTTCGGCGGCGGTTCGATTTTCAAAGTCACAGTTCAGAAGAACATTTCCCCCGCTTGTTTTAAGGGACAGATTGTCAATTACCATGGAGCCGTAGTGACTGAACAGCATCTGGTAACCCGTGTGTGCTGTA
>JAQXKW010000054.1 GCA_029010655.1 Clostridia bacterium
ACAGCCGTAAAGCTGTAAAATAAGATAGGCTCTCCCCTCGTAATCCACAGCCCACCAATCGCAGGAAAAGGGCTTGGAATAGCCGAAGTCGAAGCTTCGGTATACCGTCCAGTCGGCAGGAATTTCAAAGGGGTCTATAACATGGGTTCCCACACGGTCGGCGTAATGCTCCGGCAGGTCGCAGAACTCCTCGAAAAACTGTCCCTCGAAAATATCCCAGTCCCCGTCCAGCCACGCGCGGCGGAGCTTTCCCGGAAGCGCCTCCAGCTTTTTTATATAGTCAGGGTCACGGCGCATAAGCGCTCCGTTATCTGTAACAAGGGATTTTATAAAGGTATAATCCTTCGGGTTTTCTCCGTCTTTCATATTTCTGTCTACGAAAAGCCGTTTTACCCAGCCGTGCCCCCTGCCGCCGGGGTTGCAGGTTATGTATATTCTTTTGGGGTACTTGTTCACACCTCGGACGCAGGCTTTCAGCCTGTCGTACATTTCCTCCGTAAACTGCGTCGCCTCGTCTATAAACATAACGTCGCACTCCGTGCCCTGAAATTTGTCAAGGTCGGTAATATTGCGGCAATACCGAAACGAGATGACGGAGCCGTTTTTGAAGGTCATGTCCCTTGACGTCTCCTTATATGAGGCGGTTTTTCCCACCATTTCCTTTAAGGGAATAATATGATTTTGCCGAAGCTCCGGGTATGTTCTTCGGATTATCATAACGGAAATGCCAGGGTGCTTTAAGCAAAGGAGTAATGCCTTTACCCTGACCGCCCAGCTTTTGCCGCCGCCCCGTGCCCCTCCGAAGGCTACATACCTGCTGTCGGATAAGAGAAACTGTTTTTGCTTTTCCGACGGTTCGGGAAGCCTTAGCTTTACTCTGCCCATGTTTCGCCGTCTCCCAGGAATATTACGTCAATTCCCCCATCTGTCTTTTCCGCCTCACCCGTGTCCTTAACTATTCCGTAAAGCTCCTTTGCAATAGAGGTCAGCTCCTTCAGCTTTTTTGCGTCTCCCTCATCGGTCTTGAGCTTTTTTGCGTTGTCAACTATAATGTCCGTCACGTTTCCGAAAGCCCTTATGAGCTTTTGCTCACTTTTCTTTACCTTGTCAGTCAAATCTCACACTCCTTTCCGACATGAATAGAATACATAATCGGATTTTGCATTTCTCCCCATATTTTACCCCTGAACACTATTGCAAAAAGGGCGCGTATGTAGTATAATGAATGGAGTTTAGGAAAAAAGGAGGGATATTATGTCGGCGCCCCTGACCCGTGCGGAATACTGTCTCAGCGTGCGCTGTCCCCGTCTTCTCTGGCTGGAAAGATACGGAGAAAAAAGGGAGAGCTTCGGCGAGCGTCAGCTTTCCGAAACCTATGACCGTATGGCCGCAGACCTTTACTGCAAAAATATCCCCAAACTGACATATATTAAAGAGGACGACGTTTACATGGCAATGGCGAAAACAGGCGACGCCATGTCGAAAAAGGCGGTAAATCTCAGAAACGCTTCCTTTGCCGTAGGCCCTCTTTCCTGCCGTCCCGACCTGCTTATGAAAAACGACGACGGCTCGTACACCCTTTATATTATCCGCTCCGCCACACATCTCAGGCAAATCATGTGCCACGACGGGGCGTATCAGATGTTTGTGCTCGCCGCCTGCGGAATTAAAATTTCTCAGGTTATGTTCGTCCACACAAACGGCGACTACGTGCAGGGGAAAACGGACCCTTCCCTGCTTTTTGTTGAGGAAAGGATTACTTCACGGACAAAATCCGCCCTTTCCTCCGTTGAAAAAAGAGTAACCGCAGCCCTTTCCGTTCTGAAATGCAGGAACTTCCCCGAAATTCCCCTGCACAACGGGTGCTTTGCCCCTTACGACTGCGAATGCAGAGACGTTTGCTTCGGAAGGCTTCCGCAGAAGAATATTTTCGATATAAGCGGCATGAACAGGCAGATTAAATTCAAAATGTACTCTCGGGGAAACATTTCCGTTGCCGACGCTTTGAACGATCCTTTATTGCCCGAAATACAAAGGCACCAGATAGAAATGTACCTGAACGGCTCTCCGCCGGAAATAAAGCCGACAGAGCTTCGCCGATTTGTTTCGGGGCTCACCTACCCCATGTATTTCCTGGATTTTGAATCAATGCAGCTGCCCATTCCCGTTTTCAATGGCACACGCCCCTTTGAGCAGGTGGCGTTCCAGTATTCGCTTCACTGCTTAAAAGACAAGAATTCCCAGCCGGA
>JAQXKW010000055.1 GCA_029010655.1 Clostridia bacterium
CGTCGGAAAGAAACGGCGCCGTTGCCGCCGTTTCCCGCTTTTACGTAAATTTCGATTTTATCAATAAACATAAGTCACCTAATTATAAAGCTTTTTATAATTTTCAATAGCTTTCCGAATTATCTCCTTCGCCTCGCCTGCGTCTCCCAAATCGTTTACCGCCGTGTCCTTGTCCTCAAGCTGTTTATACACCGTGAAAAAGTGGCACATTTCGCTGAAAATATGCTCGGGCAGCTCATAAACGGAGCGATACATATTATAATTGGGGTCCGAAAAGGGGATAGCTATAATCTTTTCGTCCAGCTTTCCCTGATCCACCATGCGTATAACCCCGATAGGGTACACATCCACCAAGGTCATTGGCATTATCTCCTCGGAGCAAATCACCAGAACGTCCAGCGGGTCAAGGTCGTCCGCATAGGTTCGGGGGATAAACCCGTAGTTTGCGGGATAATGGGTAGACGTATGGAGAATTCTGTCAAGCCGCAGAAGTCCCGTCTGCTTGTCAAGCTCGTATTTGTTTTTGCTGTTTTTGGAAATTTCAATTACGGCGGAAAATGAATCCGGCGTAATTCTCTTTTCGTCAATGTCGTGCCAAATATTCAAGTCAGTTGCCTTTCTTTCCGGTTTTCGGATCACTCGCCCAGCATTTCCCTTGCAACCTTTGCCATAACCTTACAGCCGGTCACAATTTCCTCGTCGGAGGGAGTGGAATAGTTGATACGTACTGCATTTATTGAGCCCTCCGTGTCGCACAGGAAGGTGTTTCCCGGAACCACAGCCACCTTGTTTTCAAGACACCGCTTAACATATGTGAGCATGTGGATTTTTTCGGGGAGTGTGACCCATATGAAAAGCCCTCCCTCGGGACGGGTGTATTTAACCTCTTTCGGCATATACTCGTCCAGGGTCCCCAGCATAAGAGAGCATTTTTTGCGGTACAGCTCGTTTATTTTCGCAATATGCCCGTCAAGGTCGTATTCCGTAATATAGCGGTAGGTGAGCATCTGGAAATAAATGTTGGAGTGAACGTCCTCCGCCTGCTTTGCAACCACCATTTTCTGAACCACAGGCTCCGGTCCGCACAGGTAGCCCAGTCTCATGCCGGAGGAAAGAATTTTTGAGAAGGAGGAGGAGTAAAGCACGATTCCCTCCGTGTCCATGCTCTTTAAGGTGGGGATGTTCTCACCCTTGAAGCGAAGCTCCCCGTAAGGATTGTCCTCAAGAATCATAACCCCGTGACGTACCGCCGTCTCGTAAATTTTCTTTCTTTTTTCAAAAGAGGTGGTAATGCCGCCGGGATTCTGGAAGGTGGGGATAAGATAAATAAGACGGACATTGGGGATTTCACTTAGCATTTTGTCAAGCACGTCAGGGTTAATTCCGTCGTCCTCCACGGGCACGCCCACGGTTTTTGCCCCGCAGGAGCGGAAAGCGTTCAGTCCCCCGATAAAGGTGGGGTCCTCGCAAAGCACCACATCGCCCTCGTTGCACAGCGCCTTGCAGGCAAGCTCAATACCCTGCTGTCCGCCGGAGGTGATTATGGTCATATCCCTTTCGTCACATATTCCGAATTTTTCGGAAAGCCGCTTTTCAACTTCCTTTCGCAGGGGAGGATAGCCCTCTGTTATGCTGTACTGAAGCGCATTTACAGGCTCGTTTTCGTAAATATCCGCAGAGATTTTCGCAAGCTCCGCAACAGGGAACGAAAGCGGAGAGGGATTTCCCGCCGCAAAGCTGATAATCTCAGGGTCGGAGAGGCTTTTGAAAATCTCTCTTATTGCCGACGGCTTCATATCTCTCATTTTGTCCGAAATGTAGTATTCCATAACTTCACCTCATTCATGTTTTAATTTAATAATATATTATACACCGAACCGCCCCTGTTTTCAACGGTTTTTAGGTTAATTTATCCTTCGATTTCCCACAATATGCCGAATATGCCGATTTTTCTCAAAGCAAAGCTTGCCGAAGCGGTATTATATGAAAAAATTCTGTTAAAATTCAAAGTTTTTTTACCGTAGGTCTTCAATTTTGCCTTCGGATATATTATAATAGTATGAATAGTTATTTATTGTGGAATATTATCGGCATTTATCAATCACTTTAACAAACGAAAGGACAGAAAAATGGACAAGAAAAAATACGACGTTTCAATTGCAGACGTGGAAATGTCCATCATTTCCGACGAAAGAGAAGAATTCGTTATGAAGCTGGTGGAGAAGCTGGACTCTGAGGTCCGTGACATTCTTCAGCACTCAAAGCGTTCCACCAAGGTGGACGCCGCTTTGCTTCTCGCTCTTGATTACAGCTGCGGCAAGGCTAAGGCGGAAAAGAGAGTCCGCAATCTGGAGGCACAGATTGCTCTCTATGACGCAAACCTGCGCCGCATGAGAGAAGAAAATATTAAGCTGCGAAGCGCGCTCCTCGGCTCAAAGGACGCCCCTGCCGATGTAACTTCATCTGCTACGGCTGATTCTACGGCTGAGGTAACAGCGGAGCCTGACGAGGCAAAGGACGCTGAAACACCGGTACAGGTTGCAATTTCGGAGTCTGACAACAGGGCGGAGGAAAAGGAAACCGTTTCCCAGCTCACCATAGGAGCCGAGCCTGAAACTGCCGCTCCCGCCTCCGGCACAAGAGAGGACAAGCTTCGCCAAATCGGTCAGATAGCCGATCTTCTCCGCAAAAAAGACAACTGATATAATGCCGAAAATACCCGAACTGCTCTCGCCGGCGGGAAGCTTCGCTTCCCTTGAAGCCGCCGTTGAAGGCGGCGCCGACGCCGTATATCTGGGGGCAGACCGTTTCAACGCACGCATGCGTGCGGACAATTTTTCGGGCGACAGCATGCGCTCGGCGCTGTCCCTTTGCTCCGCATACGGGGTGAAAACCTACGTTACCCTGAACACGCGGCTTTTTGACGGCGAACTTTCAGACGCTCTCCGTCTTGCCGCTTCCCTTTATGAGGACGGTGTTTCTGCACTCATTATTGCGGACATGGGGCTTGCAAGGCTTATTCGCCGCCATGTACCGGGACTTGAACTGCACGCAAGCACTCAGCTTTCCGGGCACAGCACATCCGACGCCGAAGCGTTATCCCTTGCGGGCTTTTCCCGCATGGTTTGCCAAAGGGAAATTACAAGGGAGGAGCTTTTGCTCCTTTGCGAAAAGTCGCCTATTGAAATAGAAATGTTTATCCACGGAGCCCATTGCGTGTCCTTTTCGGGGCAATGCCTTATGAGCGCCGTTATGGGCGGACGGAGCGGAAACCGAGGCGAATGCGCTCAGCCCTGCCGCCAGCCCTACTATCAGAACGGGAAAAAATGTTATCCCGTAAGTCTCCGTGACATGTGCCTTGCAGGGCACATCACCGAAATCATCGGTTCCGGCGTTGCCTCTCTGAAAATCGAGGGCAGGCAAAAGCCGCCGGAATATGTTTACGGAGTGACAAAAATATACAGGCGACTTTTGGATGAGGGTCGAAACGCCACCGAAGCTGAAACGGCGGAACTGAAAAATCTTTTCAGCCGGGGCGGCTTTACGGACGGCTACTTTTGCGGCGACAGGCGGAACATGCTGGGAGTGCGAACCTTAGACGAATACAGAAATTCCGAAAAAACGGAGTTTGGGGGGCTTAAAAGAAAGGTTCCCCTTGACTTGACCCTGACGGTAAATGAAAAGGACGCACCCAAATTAACCGCCGCCTCCCCGTACAAAACCGTTACAGTGACGGGCATTTTGCCCGACGCCGCCGTTTCGCCTTTAACTAAAGAGGGAGCGGAGAAAAATGCGTCAAGGCTTGGGAACACCCCCTTTACGCTCCGCAAATTCACCTTTATTGCAGACGAAAAAGCTCCTCTCACCCTATCTGCACTGAACGGGCTTCGCCGTCTTGCCGTGGAAAAGCTGACAGACTCTGAAAGGGAGAAAATCGCCCTTTCGGAGACAGTCCTCCCCACTTCAAAGGTACCCTGCGGGGAAAAATATACGGCGGAATTTCTCTATGCCGACAGGATAACCCCTGCGGCAAGGGACTTTTTCGAGAAAATTTATCTGCCCTACGGAACGGACAACGGCGAATTCGGAACCACCCTTCCCCCTTATCTTCCCGACACCTCTTGGGAGAGGGTTTGGGAAAGCGTTTCGGGAGATTTGCTGGTTCACTCCGCCGCCGAGCTTATTGAAGCGAAAAAACGGGGACTTTCTGCCGCCCTTTCGCTGCGGGGAAATGTTTTCAACAGCGAAGCGGCTGATTATTACGGACACCTTGGTGCGGAATTTATAACCTTTGCCCCCGAGGTGCGGCTCTCGAAAATCAGGGACGCAGGCTGTCCCGTGCCGTGCGGCGCCGCAGTTTACGGGAGGCTTCCCCTTATGCTGAATGTGCGGTGCGCTATTTCCGACGGCGGCAAAAACTGTCAAGGGAAAAAAGGCTCTCTTTGCCGCTCCTCTCTTTCGGACAGGTACAGAATTCCTTTTCCCGTAATAGGACTGCCCGACTGCACAAATATTATTTACAACAGCGTACCCGTCTACATGGCGGATAAAATGCAGGACGTAAGGGGTGCCGGAATTACCGTTTTTCACTTTATTTTCACCGACGAAACCCCGCAGGAGGTTGACCGCATAATCAGCGCATACAAAAACGGAACGCCCTCCGAAAAAAAGAATATACGGAGAATGCTATGAGCGTAAAAATCAAAATCAAATATCTGGCAGAGGGGCTTGAGCCGCTTTGCTATGTGGACGGCAAATCGGACTGGATTGACCTTCGCTGTGCGGAGGATATTGAGATGAAGGCGGGAGAATTCCGCCTGCTGCCGTTGGGCATTGCCGTGGCTCTGCCTAAGGGGTACGAAGCGCACATTGTTCCCCGTTCCTCCACCTACAAGAATTTCGGAATAATTCAGACCAACCATATGGGCGTGGTGGACGAAAGCTACTGCGGCGACGGCGACCAATGGTTTATGCCGGCGTACGCTCTCCGTGACACGAAAATCGAAAAAGGCTCCAGAATATGCCAGTTCCGCATTACGGAGCATCAGCCGAAAATAGAATTTGAAGAGTGTGACACTCTGGGAAACCCGGACAGGGGCGGAATCGGCTCCACGGGCTTGAAATAATGGGGCAATGCATGGCTCTGCCCGAAAAGTGCGTTTGGGCAAAATTAAGAAATGCAAGGAAAGGATTAACCCCAAAAAATGAATTCCTCAAAAAAACTGATTCTTGCCTCTGCGTCTCCCCGACGGAGGGAAATTCTTTCCATGGCGGGGTACGTTTTTGACGTAATATCCCCCGACGCCGAAGAATACACGGGCGGCGACGACCCGTATACTCTCACCGTGGAGAACTCAAAGCTGAAAGCCGAAGCGGCGCTGAAAACCGGGGAGGGCGTGTTTATCTGCGCCGACACGGTGGTAGCGCTGGAGGGTATGATTCTGGGGAAGCCGAAAACAAAAGATAAAGCATATGAAATGCTCCGCTCCCTTTCGGGAAAAACTCACAGTGTGGTTACGGGCTACACCGTTACCGACGGGAAGACCTCCGTTTCGGGCTATGTTGAAACGAAGGTCACCATGAGGGAGATTTTCCGGGACGAAATGGAAAAATACGTTGAGTCGGGCGAGCCGCTTGACAAGGCGGGAGCATACGGCGTTCAGGGTGCGGCGGGCGTGTTCGTTTCGCAAATCTGCGGCGACTACTACACCGTTGTGGGTCTCCCCCTCTGCAAAATATCGGAAATACTGCGGAAAAATTTCGGAATTTTTCCGTTTTCACAAATACAGTAAAGGAAAAGAATTATGAGTAAATTTATCGGAATAGACCTGGGTACCGCAAATACCATCGTTTATGTTCGGGGAAAAGGCATTGTTCTCCGTGAGCCCTCGGTGGTTGCCGTGGAGCAGAGATCCAAAAAGGTTGTTGCGGTGGGTAACGACGCAAAGCTGATGCTGGGAAAAACGCCCGGCTCCATTACCGCCATGCGCCCCTTGAAGGACGGAGTTATCGCCGAATTCGACTTTACCTCCGCCATGCTCCGTGACTTTTTCAAAAAAGCCTCCGGCTCTGCGATTTTCTCAAGACCCAAGGTTATCGTCTGCGTTCCCTACGGCGTTACCGAGGTTGAAAAGCGTGCCGTTGAGGACGTTACCCTTGAGGCGGGCGCACAGTCCGTTGCGCTGATAGAAGAGCCTATTGCGGCGGCTATCGGAAGCGGACTGAAGGTTGAGGACGCACGGGGCAGTATGATAGTTGACATCGGCGGCGGCACAACGGAGGTTGCGGTTACCTCTCTGGGCGGCATTGTTCTTTCAACCTCCCTGAGAATTGCCGGCGACGAGATTGACTCCGCTATCGTTGCATATATGAAAAAGAAATATAATATCCTTATCGGCGAGGTTACGGCGGAAATGCTGAAAAAGAAAATCGGCAGCGTTCACCCCGGAATCGACCGTGGGGTTATGGAGGTTCGGGGCAGAAACCTGCTTAACGGGCTTCCCGCAATTATTACGGTTACCTCCGCCGACATCAGGGAGGCTATGCACGAGCAGGTTGTGCATATTATCGAAGCTATAAGAACCACTCTTGAAAACACTCCCCCCGAGCTTTCCAGCGACATTTACGACAACGGTATTATGCTTGCGGGAGGCGGCGCGCTGCTGGGCGGTCTTGACGCTCTCGTCACCCATGTTACGGGTATCCGTGCCTCGGTGGCAAAGGCTCCCCTTGACGCCGTAGCCGTAGGTATCGGTCACGTGCTTGAAAGCACGGGAGACGCCACCGATATAGTTCAGTACAGAAACACACGCCGGTAATTTTTAGGCAAAAAAGGCAAATACTACTTTGAAAGGAGAACGGCTGTGCGGGATTTTTTCAAATCGAGATTTTTTACGGTTATAGTTGTAATAACCCTCATTATGGTTATCGTTCCCTCCGTGTTCGGGGTAATGGGCATAGGCCGTTATCTCAGAGACGGCGTAAATATCCTCCTCACCCCCTTCCAAAAGCTATTCACCTATGTTACGGATGCGGCGGACGGCTTTGTTTCCTATTTTACGGAATTTGACCGCATTGTGGAGGAAAACGAAAAGCTGAAGGAGCAGAACGCACAGCTCCGTGATAAAATCAGCGCGGCGGAGGAAGCCGAGCAAATGAACGACTGGCTTTTCTCATATCTGGAGCTGAAGCGTGAACACACGGATTATTCCTTTCAGGACGCAAGCGTTACCGGCCGTGAAAGCAGTAATTACATGACCGTTTTTACCCTTGACAAGGGCTCGTCCCAGGGAATTGCCGAAAATATGCCCGTTGTGACCCCGGACGGTATTGTGGGGTATGTCAGCGAGGTGGGCACGGACTGGTGCCGTGCCGTAACGCTTCTGCAAAGCGGCGGCGCCGCAGGCGCATACGTGGAGCGAAGCGGCGAAATCGGCGTTGTGGAGGGAGACTACACCCTCTCCCGTGACGGACTTTGTAAAATGGAATATATGGCGGCGGACGCCGATATTAAGGTGGGGGACAGAATTCTGTCCTCGGGACTTGGAAGCGTGTACCCAAGAGGGCTGGTTATAGGCTATGTGGAATCGGTTGAACCCGACGCCGCAAGCAGGGGTCTTTCCGTGACCGTGCGCCCCTCTGCCGACCTTACCGATATTTCAAAGCTTATGATAATTACGAAATATGACTCCTACACCGAATAATAATAAGAATAAAAAGCCGAAAGCACCGCAAAACGGCGGCGGCAAAAGAGAAATTTCCCTGTGGGAGGCAGTTCGCCTTGAGCTGAAGGACAGAATACGAAGCCTCAGCCTGGGGTTCTCCATAGACCTTGAGGACCTTATCAGGGGAATTATCTGCGGCGTGCTTATAGTAATAAACGC
>JAQXKW010000056.1 GCA_029010655.1 Clostridia bacterium
CTTACGAAAAATACGGCAGAGAAAAAGCAGAAAAAGCCGCCGGAGCATACAAGGCTCGGCGCAGGGGAGAGAAGTAATGAGATTAAAAACCTATTATACAAATTCACAGGACAAGTTTCCCTTCGATATTTCGCTTCGCAATTTAGTTCGGCGCTCAGTCAGCGCCGCGCTTACATACGAAAATGTTGCGTATGACTGCGAGGTGTCCGTAACCTTTACGGACAATGAGGGTATAAGAGCCCTTAACCGTGCTTACAGGAACAAGGATTCGGCGACCGACGTTTTATCTTTTCCCATGTACGATTTCCGTGCAGGAGATGCGCCTGAGGAGGGTTTTCCCGCAGAGCTGGGAGATATTGTTATCTCTCTTGAAAGAGCGGGGGAGCAGGCAAAGGAATTGGGACACTCCTTCAAAAGAGAGGTTTCCTTTCTTACGGTTCATTCCGTTTTGCATCTTTTGGGCTATGACCATGAGCTGTCGGACGAGGACGAAGCGGACATGATAAAAAGACAGAAAGACATAATGAAAATTCTTATGATAGACAGGTAAATTGATATGAGAAAAACCGCATTTATAGCAATAGTAGGACGGCCTAATGTCGGCAAATCCACCCTTATGAACGCTCTTTTGGGAGAAAAGGTGGCGATAGTATCCTCAAAGCCTCAGACTACCCGAAACCGCATTATGGGAATTCTGACAGAGGGGGAAAACCAGTTTGTGTTTCTTGACACTCCCGGCATTCACAAGGCAAAAAACAAGCTGGGCAACTATATGATGAAAACCGTACGTTCCTCCATGGGAAGTGCGGATGCTGTAATTCTTATTGCAGACGCAGGACATGCCCCCGGCGATATTGAAAAGAACATATGCGAAAAGGTAAAGTCCGAGGAGCTTCCCGCTATGCTTGTTCTCAACAAAATCGACCTTGTGAACAGAGAAACCGTAGCCGAGACCATAGCTCAGTATGCGGCGCTTTATGATTTTGACGCAGTTGTTCCCGTCAGCGCACTGAAGGAAAAGAATCTTTCCGATGTTATGGAAGAAGCTGAAAAATTCCTATACGAGGGCGACTGGTTCTTTGACGAGGATATGATAACGGATCAGCCTGAAAAACAGATTGCGGCTTAAATTATAAGAGAAAAACTGCTTCGCTGTCTTTCCAATGAAATCCCACACGGTAGCGCCGTTATGATTGAGGAATTTAAGGAAACGGACGAGCTTATTTCCATACGTGCGGAAATATACTGCGAAAAGGAATCCCACAAGGGAATAATCGTGGGAAAAGGCGGAGAAATGCTGAAGAGAATAGGCACGTATGCAAGGGAAGACCTTGAAAAGTTTTTCGGTGTTAAGGTTTATCTCAATCTTTGGGTAAAGGTAAAGGAAAACTGGAGAGACAGCGATTTCAACCTTAACAACTTCGGCTTCAATCCCAAAGAAATAGACTGATGGAGCGTATAAACGTGCACGGGCTTAACGTCCGTGAAACCGACGTGGGCGAAAGCGATAAAATAATTACGCTTGTCACGGAGGAATACGGCAGACTTACCGTTACGGCAAAAGGCGTCCGAAGTCTACGCAGTAAAAACATGGTGGCGTGTCAGCCCTTCGCCTTTGCAAATTATGTATTAAGGCGGTCGAAAAAGTATTTTTACGTGGAGGAAACGGAGCTGATTGACTGCTTTTTCAACCTGCGTGCCGACCTTGACAAGCTGTCGCTGGCGGCATACGTCTGCGATGTTTGCTGTGATGTTTCCGTTGAAAATCAGCCTGACCCCGAGCTTCTCCGACTGACCTTAAACACTCTGTACGCTATCAGCAATAAAGATATGCCCCTGCAAAAAATAAAAGCCGCCTTTGAATTCAGATGCTCCGCCGTCTGCGGCTTTTGCCCCGACCTTTCACAGTGTGACCGATGCGGTAAAGAAACACACCCGAAAATGTATCTGGACGTAATGAACGGCAGACTTTTATGCGGAGACTGCAAGCCTTTCACGGAGCGTGAAGAAATAATGGAGGATAACGGAACAGCAAGGCTTTATTATCTTCTGTCGGAGGATGTGCTTGCGGCAATGAGATATATTGCAGAAGCCCCTGCAGCGAAATTTCTTTCTTTTAACATTGACGAAGACGGACTGTATCTTTTGGAAAAATACAGCGAGGGGTATCTTGTAAATCACCTAGAACACGGCTTCGGAACACTTGATTTTTATAAATCTATACTTTTATGAACACTAAAAACCTTAAAAAACTTGAATTTGATAAAATCAGGGAAATGCTGGCAAAGCACGCAGCCACTGAGGGGGCAAAAGAGCTGGCTTTGTCCCTTATGCCATCAGACGATATTGATATTGTTGTAAGAAACCAAAACAGAACAGAGGACGCAAAACGCCTTGCTGGGCAAAAGGGAAATCCCTCCTTCGGCTCCGTCCGGGATATTAGCTCCGCCTGCGAGAGAGCAGACAAGGGCGCAACCCTTACCCCAAGGGAGCTTCTTGACTGCGCCGGCGTTTTAAGAAGCGCCAGGGGGCTTATTGAGTATATAAAAAGCGACAGAATATTCGATACCTCTCTTGACGAGGTTTTTGACAGACTTATTGCAAAAAAGGAAATCGAAACAAGAATTTTCAAAGCTGTTATTTCCGAGGAAATGATAGCCGACGACGCAAGCCCTCAGCTTCTTGAAATCAGGCAGAAAATCAGAAAAACCAATTCAAAAATTGCAGATTTAATGCAGAAATACACTCAGGGCGGCTCCTTCTCCAAGTATTTGCAGGAGAATATTGTCACCACCCGCGGGGGACGCTTTGTAATTCCCGTCAAAAGCGAGTATAAGAACGAAGTCCCCGGACTTGTTCACGATACGTCCTCTTCGGGAGCCACATTGTTTATAGAGCCTATGAGCGTTGTTCAGGCGAATAACGAGTTGAGAGAGCTTCAGAGCAGGGAAGAGTATGAAATCGAAAGAATTCTCCACGAGCTTTCAACTCTCGTTTCCTCCGTAAGCTCAATAATCGTTCACGATTATGAGAATATAACGTATATTGCATTTGTTTTCGCATGCTCTGAGCTCGCTTACGAAATGGACGCCGTAAGACCTGAAATTAGCGAAAAGGGAACAGTCCTTCTTGAAAAATGCAGACACCCGTTAATCGGCAAAAAAGCTGTCCCCGTAACTATTGAGGTAGGCGGAGACTGGTCTATGCTTGTAATAACGGGACCCAATACGGGCGGTAAAACTGTTTCTCTCAAAACCCTCGGTCTGTTTTCCCTTATGGCGCAGGCGGGACTTCAGCTTCCCTGCGAGAGAGCGTCTGTCCGTGTGTTTGACGAAATCTATTCGGATATAGGCGACGAGCAGTCTATCGAGCAGTCCCTCTCCACCTTTTCGTCTCATATGGTGGGTATTGTCTCAATCCTCCGGGATATGACAGACCGTTCCCTTGTCCTTTTCGACGAGCTGGGCGCAGGCACCGACCCGGTAGAGGGCGCCGCCCTTGCTATGTCAATACTTGAGGAAGTGCTCCTCTCCCGTGCGCTTTGCGCCGCAACCACTCACTATGCGGAGCTGAAAGCCTTTGCCATTGAGCGTGAGGGCGTTTGCAACGCCTCCTGCGACTTTGATGTAGACACCTTAAAGCCCACGTACAGGCTTATAATAGGCGCTCCCGGCAAGTCAAACGCCTTTGCCATTTCAAAGCGGCTGGGTCTTCCCGAAAGCATTGTGGAAAGAGCGAGCGGGTATGTGGATTCGGGCAACAGGAGCTTTGAAGCAGTAATCGAGAAGCTTGATAAGGAGCGTTATGAGCTTCAGGCTGAAAAGGATAAAGCGGCAGAGCTTCGGCGTGAATACGAGCAGTTCAAGAGGGAAGCGGAGGAAGAGCTTAAAAGAAAGCTTGGCAATGCCGAGAAAGAAGCGGAAACCGCACGTCAAAAGGCACGTCAAATAGTTGACAGCGCACGTGCCACCAGCGATTTTATATTAAAACAGCTTGACGAAGCAAAAAGAGCCAAGGATTCCTCCGATTTCGGAGAAAAGCTGGCTCAGTCTAAAAAGAATATAAAAGGCAGTGTCCACGCTTATATTGAAAGCAATAAAACCGAGGAAAAAGAGGACGATTACGTTCTGCCGCGCCCGCTCAAAAAGGGAGACGACGTAGAGCACAGATCTCTGGGAAGTCGCGGCACCCTGCTTGAGGATCCCGACAAAAAGGGAAACGTGACCGTTCAGATGGGTATTCTGAAAACAAAAGTCAACGTTTCCCAGTTAAAGCTGTTATCAGGTACTTCTGTTGGGGAAAAGAACAAATTAGGCAGTGAAAAATCTTACAGAAAAGCCGTTGCAAAGAGCTTTTCTCCTACCCTTGACGTCCGTGGCATGGTAGGCGACGATGCTGTATTTACCGTTGACAAGTACCTTGACGAGGCAATCGTTGCGGGAATATACAGCGTAACCGTTATCCACGGCAAGGGAACCGGGGCTTTGAGAGCGGCTCTTTGGGGCTATCTGAAAAAGGATAAACGGGTTGAAGCATTCCGTGCGGGTCAGTACGGCGAGGGCGACTACGGTGTCACCGTTATTGAACTGAAGCACAAATAATTATTCCGACGACGCCTGCTTTTCAAACCCGTGAATAAAGCCGTCAACGTCGGAGGAACAAATATCCCCTCCGATAACACGGTTTTTATAGATTATAATATTTGCAAATACCTTGCCGTCGTAATCGGGATAGTTTTTGATTTCATAGGTATATCTCATGGCGGTTTTTCCCTTGTAATTGTCAAGGTTAAAGCCCTGAGCCTTCTGTACCTCGTTATAGGCTTTCATGATTTTGTCGAAATCTGCGGGTATTTTTATCTCCGCTTCTTCAATGCAGTCGTCGCCCGGCTCCCAGCCGAACTGCCGCAAAAATTCAATTCTGTTTTCGTTTGTTTTGATTTTGTCGTAGTTTACCGTATCCTTGCCCTCAAAAACAGAGCCTGCCGAAACCGCCCCTCCCACGGGCAGAAAAACAACAAGCGCAGTTATTACTATTGCCGCCGCTAAAATTGCCGCTGTGATTTTCAGCGTATTTCCTTTAACCGACATTACAAACATATTTTGCCGCCTTTCAAATTAATTACTGCCTCATTATATGCTAAAAGGGAGGAATTAGAACTGATTTGCGTTGTAGATAATACGGAAAGAAATATAAGAGGAAAGGTGCGGGGACATCTATTTGAACGGGGAATACCCTGCATTGTTTCCGACACCGAGCATTTTGACAAATATTTGCCCTGCGAGCTTATTATCGTTACGGAAAAGTATTTGATGAAGGACGTTGAATATCTTGCCTCCATGTACGGCCGTCACAAGATTTTTTATCTTAGAGAATATGCGCCCATGACGGAAGAAATTACGGCTTTGGTGTACGAATATTTTCACGGCTTTACTAATTTAAGAAAATCAAGGGTAACGGTGTCCGACGGTTCGATAGTATTCTGCGGCAAAACCGTTCTGCTCACAAAAACGGAAAGAAGAATACTTAATATGTTTCTGTTTTCGGACAAACGATATACCGCAGAAAGCATTGCGGCGTACTGCCTTAACAAAGCCTCTCCCGAAACTGCGATTTCCCATATACATAAGATTAACAGAAAAGCAAGCGTTTTGACGGGCATTAACCTTATTGAGTGCAAACGCTACGAGGGCTACAAGCTGGTATCTCTGTAAAATAAAAAGATGCAGCACTTCTCATGCCGCATCTTTTTATTTTATCTGATTTCCACCGTAACTTTAAGATTTGCCAGCTTTGCCGCAGCTTTTGTTACGGTTCGGATAGCCTTTGCAATATTTCCGTGCTTTCCGATAATCATACCCATGTCGCTTTCAGCGACGTTAAGGGTGAGAGTGACATTGTCGCCGTTGATCTCCTGTGAAACTTTAACTTCGTCCGGATTATCAACGATGGACTTTGCCATGTCTTCGAGAAGACGAACAAGATCTATCATTGAAATACCCCCTCGCCGAATTATTCAGCGTCGGTGTAAATCTTGATAAGAGCTTTAACTGTGTCAGTAGGCTGAGCGCCGTTCTTGATCCAAGCGTCAATCTTCTCTTTATCCAGCTTAATGGTTGCGGGCTCGGTCATGGGATCGTAGGTTCCTACTTCCTCAATGAAACGACCGTCACGGGGATAACGTGAATCTGCAACAACTACACGGTAAAAGGGGTTCTTCTTTGCGCCCATTCTTCTGAGTCTGATTTTTACCATTTTCTTTTTCCTCCGAAATTTGTATTTAATTTTTATATAAAAATCCGTTAAAACTGAAACGGCATTTTCATCCTTTTTTTGCCTTTTCTTGCGCCGCCTGTCAATTGCTTGAACATTTTGTTCATTTGCTCGTACTGCTTCATAAGTCGGTTGACCTCCTCGACGGTGGTGCCGCTTCCTTTTGCAATTCGTTTCCTTCTGGAGCCGTTTATAATGTCAGGCTTGTTTCTTTCCTTTTCCGTCATGGAAAGAATAATCGCTTCGGTGCGCCGCATGGCGCCCTCGTCAACCTTGGCGTCCTTGAGAGCACCCGTATTCATGCCGGGAATCATTCCGATAAGGCTGTCAAGATTGCCCATTTTTTTAAGCTGACGGAGCTGGTCAAGATAATCGGAGAGAGTAAAGGTGTTCTCTCTGATTTTCTTTTCAAGCTCTGCGGCTTTTTTCTCGTCAATAGCCTGTTCGGCTTTCTCAATCAGCGTGAGAACGTCGCCCATGCCCAGAATTCTGGAAGCCATTCTGTCGGGGTAGAAAGGCTCGATTGTATCAAGCTTTTCGCCGGTACCTACGAATTTTATGGGCTTTCCGGTAACGTGGCGCACGGAAAGTGCGGCACCGCCTCTTGTATCGCCGTCAAGCTTTGTAAGAACAACGCCGGTAATCTCAAGAAGGCTGTTAAAGGATTCGGCAACATTTACCGCGTCCTGACCCAGCATTGCATCGATTACAAGCAGAATTTCGGTGGGCTGAACCTTTTCCTTTATGTCGGAAAGCTCTTTCATCAGAACTTCGTCAACGTGAAGTCTGCCGGCAGTATCCAGGAATACCATGTCGTATCCCTTTTTCTTTGCATATTTTACCGCTTCTTCCGCAATTTTTACAGGCGACTCCGTACCCATTTCAAATACGGGAACGCCTATTGCCTCTCCCACAACCTGAAGCTGTTTTATGGCGGCGGGACGGTAAACGTCGCAAGCCACAAGCAGAGGATTTTTGCCCTGCTTTTTATAAAGGGCGGCGATTTTTGCAGAGTGGGTGGTTTTACCTGAGCCCTGCAAGCCGCACATCATTACGACCGTGGGGGGATTTGAAGCTATCTCCAGCTTTGACTGGGTGGAGCCCATGAGCTTTATAAGCTCCTCGTTTACGATTTTTACGATTTGCTGGGAGGGAACAAGGCTTTCCATAACCTCGGCTCCCACAGCCCGCTCGGACACCTGACGGACAAAGTCCTTTGTGACCTTGAAGCTTACGTCGGCTTCAAGAAGGGCGAGCTTGATTTCCCGCATGCCCTCTTTAATATCCGCCTCGGAAAGCTTTCCTTTATTTCGGAACTTTCCGAAAGCCTTATTCAGTTTATCGGAAAGACTTGAAAACATAATTTCTCCTCAAAAATCAAAAATTAAGCCCGTTAAGACGCTCAACTATTGAATTTAATTCTCTGTTTATTCCTTCGTCCTCTGATTTAACGGACGAAAGGGTACTGCTGATTTTCGCAATTTCCGCCTTCAGCTCTTCAAATCTTTTGGCAAGTCCCAGTTTTTCTTCTAATTCCAAAAGCTCCGACTCGCTTTTTTTAACGGAATCTCTGACGCCCTGACGTGAAATCCCCGTAATCTCGGCGATTTCCGCCAAAGAAAGGTCGTCGTTATAATAAAGCTCCGTAACCTGGCGGCGTCTTTCGGAAAGCACCTCGCCGTAGAAATCCAGAAGCAGGGAAATGTGCATATCTTTATTAAACATGTCACTCTCCGATAGCTGTAAAGCAATTTGCTTTACAGAGTATAACAGACTTTATTCCGTTTGTCAAGTAATTTTTGAATTATTCTGCGGTGAAAACAGATTTTTCAGAAATTCAAGAAAAAGGGCTGCCCTCGGCAGCCCTGAATCCTTAACTTATAATGTAATTATTCGGAAACCTTCGCTACAACAGCCTCAGCCCAGCGAACGATTTCGGTACGTTCCTCAAGGGAAATCTTCTTTCCTGCGAAAATTCCGCCGCCGTTTACATAGTAAATATCGTCGTCAAGCACATTTGTGCCGGCTTCTTTAAGTACCTCGATAACGGTCTGAAGTCCCTTATTTGCTTCTTTCTGAGGACCGTCAACAAACAGAGCCACGTTATGCGCTCTCTGCTTTGTAAGCTCTCTGCAGAAAAGTCTCAGCTTGTCATCGGGAGCGTCCTTAATGGTCATGCCGATAAATACAACTCTTTCCTTGTCGCAGGGAAATGCGGGGGGAACATCGTAGTCAATGCATTTAAGTGCCTGTGCGATAGCGTTTGCAAAGGTCTTAACCTTAGCTTTTTTTGTCGAAGAAACAACTTTTACTTTAACGTTTGCTGCTGCCATTATAGCCTCCAAATATATTAATATTATATAACTGCCTTAATTATATCATCAACCGGCTGTAAAAGCAAGGATTATTTGCAGAATTGTTTGAAGGATTTGCTTTTGCTGAGAAAATTAGCCACGGTAGGGGAGAGAACAGCATTGGATACTATTTCAAAAATGAAGTTTACCGCAATGCTTCCGATAAGGGTGGTAAGCAGAACAATCGTTCCTATGGGTTCGCCGTCCCCCTCAAAGAAGCCCTTAAATACGGTAACGGAGCCCAGCAAAAACAAGCCTGTGTTTACAAGGGGGGTAAATAATGAAGCGATAAGTGTTGATACAAACACATTTCCGCGGCAAAGCTTAGCCATAAGCTTATAAACATATGCGCAGGCAAGAGCGGCGGCAACACCTTTCACAAGGCAAATAAGTGCAGTAAACAGAGGATTGTAGGCTATCATGGACATTGTGAACGGATCAAGCCCGAACAAGCCGTAAAGAAAGCATACAACTCCGAATGCACATCCGAGAACGGCGCCGACGGCGGGTCCCAGCAGAACGGAGCCTACCGTAATGGGGATAAGCACCAGCGAAATTGAAACTGCGCCAACCTTGAAGAAGTTTGCAGCAAGCTGTAAAACAACGATCAGAGCAATGAGAAATGCTGTGATAACAAGCCGTTGCGTCTTTTGTTTTGTCTCTTTATAAGACATATTAACCTCCGGGGACTTTAACCCCATACTGCCGTCCGCAAGGGTACGGCGTATGTAAAATTATATAATCAGACCTTAGTCGGATTATCATAAGAGGAAAAATTTTGTATAATTCAATCTGCGGTTACATTCTTATAGTAGAGCCGAGCGGCGCCTTTAAGGGTAAGGTCGGGGTCTTTACAGAACTTGTTCCTGCATGAATCCAGAATGTCAGCATGTCCGCCGGTGGCTACCAACGAGAGCTTCATATCGTCAGAACACAGCTTGGAGCGTATCTCACGGATAAAGCCGTCAATCATAAATACCGTACCGTAATAAATACCGCTGCAAATGCTTTCGGCAGAATTTTTTCCGATTATATCCTTGGGTCTCGCTGCGTTAACGTCAAAAAGCAAAGCCGCATTTTCTGACAGCGCCGCAAGGGATATACCGCAGCCGGGGGCAATAACAGCACCTGTTAAAACGCCGTTTGCGTTTACTGCGGCAATAGTTGTAGCAGTACCCATATCAACCACAACCATGGGAGCGGGAAACTGCGACAGCGCCGCAGAGACATTTGAAACAATGTCGGAGCCCAGTTCCGACTGTACGTCAATATTTATGGGAAAACCGGTCTTTGTTCCTGCACCTACCAAAAAAGGTGAACGTCCCGTAATCTTTAAAAGAGCGTCAGACACGGGAGATGTCAGCGAAGGAACCACCGAGGAAATGACAGAACCTGAAAAAGTGCCGTCAATAGAATTCTCACGGATAAAGCTTTTAATAAGAAGTATGTATTCGTCACATGTGCGGACAGCAGAAGATGAAATCTGAAACCGACAGCACATTTTATCTGCCGAGCCGTCAAACACACCGAATTTTATATTAGTATTTCCTATATCTGCCGCAATTAACATAAGCAACCTCTATTAATCCGTAATAAGAAAAAACTGCCTCAATTCCCTAAAATCGCTTCCCTCAATTATACAAAATTTGCATTTTGTATAATTGCCTCAAATTCTCCGAGACGCTTCTCCGCCGGATTTTCATTTATTACTGCTGATTATAGCACAGCTTTTGCCTTTTGTCAAATACTGAAAACAGCTGAAGACATTAAAGAAACGGCGGGTTTTCCGCCGTTTCTAAACTGTCATAGCTTTATGCTTTGCTTCATATTTCTTTTTTGTTGCCTGACCGCCTCTTAAATGTCTTTCTTCCTTATTCTTTTGCAGAACCTTGCGTACCTCCTTATACAGTTCCTTATCCGTTTTGAACAGCTTTTCCGTTACGTCCTTATGTACAGTTGATTTGCTTATCCCGAATACAGTTGCCGCTTCTCTTACAGTTCCGTTAGTTTCAATAATATATTCAGCAAGCATTATACATCTTTTTTTGTTTAATGAATCGATGTCGGTTTTTTTATTGCTTTTATAAATTCTCGCCATTACCCTGTCTCCATTCATAATAACATTCGTTAGAATATATGAATGAAGCATTTATCGTATGCTAAGAACTTTCATATAATGTTATTGAATTGATTGCGGAAGCTGTGGACAGAAAAAATGAAAAGTAATAAAACCATGCTGTTTTGCGGCGGCGACTCACGGCTTATAACAACTGCTGAATGCTTTGCCGCCGACGGTTATATGTGCAAAACATATTGCTGCTCCGACGGTAATTTTACGGGGCTGGAAAAGCTGGACAGTATTGACTGCTTTCCCGATTATGTTATTCTTCCCGTTCCCTCTTTTATTAACAATGAGCGCTTGAACTGCAAAACCTTTATTTCTCCCGAACAAATGTTTTCAAAGCTCAGGCAGGGCACGGTAGTATTCGTCGGAATGATTTCCGAATTCATATTTAGGTCGTCGAGAGAATATAATCTTACCGTATACGACTACGCCGCCCGCGAGGAATTCAGTCAGATGAACGCCGTCCCCACTGCGGAAGCGGCAATTCTCTGTGCGGCAAACAAAATCGACAGAACAATATTCGGCTCAAGTTTTTCAATAATCGGCTACGGACGCATAGGAAAAGCTCTTGCCAAGCGTCTTTGCGCTTTAGGCGGCTCTGTTACCGTTGCGGCACGCAGTGTAAGTGCGCTGACGTCTGCTATGTGCGACGGCTACAACGCCTGCGAGCTTTCCCGTTACCTGTCGTCTCCAATTGACGCTGACGTATGCTTTAATACTGTTCCCTGCCGTATTATCAGCGAAAAATCCGTAAAGAACGGACGGTGCAAGGTGTTTATTGATTTGGCGTCATCGCCGGGCGGCTTTTGCACGGGCGCCGAAGCCTTACTTGGTGACAGGCTTGAAAAAGCCCTGTCTCTGCCGGGTAAATACTCGCCGGTCAGCGCCGGAGAGATAATATACAAAACAGTAAGTACCATGATAAATGAAATCGGAGGATAAATTATGATAGGATATGCCATGACCGGCTCTTTCTGCACTCATAAAAGGTCGCTGGAGGCTCTAAAAACACTTGCGGACGCAGGCTGCGGAATAATCCCCATAGTAAGCGAGACGGTATTTCGAAGCGACACAAGGTTCGGAAAGGCGTCGGAGCTTATTGACATGCTGGAAAAACTGACGGGAAACAGGTGTGTTTCAACTGTTGCCGACGCCGAAAGGTTCGGTTCCGCATATCCTCTTGATTCTCTGATAATTGCCCCCTGCACGGGAAACACTCTTGCAAAAATGGCTCTCGGAATTACCGATACTGCGGTCACAATGGCGGCAAAGGCACATTTAAGAAGCTCAAGACCTCTGCTTATATGCCTTGCGTCAAACGACGCATTGTCTGCAAATCTTAAAAATATCGGCACTATGATAAACAAAAAGAACGTCTATTTTGTTCCCATGAAGCAGGACGACCCGAAAAACAAGCCTCATTCCCTGGTGGCGGATTTCGATCTGCTCTTCCCTGCTTTTGAGGCTATGGAAAAAGGGGAACAAATGAGACCCGTATTCAGATAAACCGATACTTTCAGCTAAAACAGCAGACGGGAACGGCTTTGCCGCTCCCGTCTGCTGTTTTATGTTATATTTGTCTATTTTACAGTATATATTTTCTTGTTTCCGATTTTGCCGTCAAGACTTATAATTCCCAATGTTTCAAGACATTTTACCGCCATCCACAGCCTTCTTCCCGACAGGGAGAAACGCTTCGACATTTCGCTCTGAGTTAATGTGCCGCCTTTTTCAAGCTCCAAAAGGTGAAAAATATCGTCTTTATTTCTCAGGGTCACGGTTTCTATGATTTCATCAGGAAATGTATCCGCCTTGGTAGCGCGCTTTTTGCGGTCAGCGCCGTATCCGTCAAGCAGTCTGTTTTCAGTGACGGCGCAAAGAACCAAATCTACGGAAAGATTACCGTTTCCGAAAAATTCGCTTATTCTCAGAAGTTCGGGAAGAACGGAGTATATTTTCTTGGGATAATTCCTGTAATTTCCCGTAAGGGATTCTCCCGTTTCGGGATTTATCCAGCAAATTCTGCGATTTACATTGCAGGGATACACGATTTTTACCCTGTATTCAGGCAAAAACGCTTCCAGTTTCTTCACAAGCGGGCTGAAAGCCGAGGTTTGGATTTCGATTATTCCGTCACCGTTTTTTATATCGGCAATATGCCCCTTACAGCTTATTTCGTGACAGTCCCTGTCGGGCTCGTAATAATGCTTCAGAACAAGATGTTGGGACCTTTCCTTATAAGTACCTATATTAAAACGCTCGTGCACGCACATGGCGGCATTACGAGCGTTTTCAAATCTATTAATATCCGGTTTCACATCAATACTTTGATTTCAGCCATTCAAGCAGGTCGTCAATATCAGCTTCCGTAAGATTTTTGTTTTTGAACAGCGTGTCCATCAGGCGCACAAAAGAACCTCCGTGATAATGGTTTACAAAATCCTCGGTGGCTGTCTGCATATATGTATCTCTGTCGGCAACAGGCATATAAAACCTCTCCTTGCCCTGCTTTGTAGAGGAAATAAATCCTCTGTCCTCAAGTCTTACAAGGAAAGAAATAAGGGTAGGAGCCTTCCACCCCTTTTCCCTGCCTACTGCGTCCATAAGATAAGCGGTATTAACGGGAGGGGTTGCGTCCCATATAGCTGCCATAACGTCAAATTCGGCGTCCGGCAGTTTTTTTGAATAATTGATTTCAATCGGCGCTGCGGCGCCGTTCTCTTTTGTTTTAGGCATTTGAATATTTCCTATATTTAATATCATTTTTTACAATTGCATTATTTGAATTGTGCCTTATCATTATACATTTAACGCATGGCTTTGTCAACACTGTTCACGGTTTTTTTGAATAAATTAAGAAAATTTGAACATTTGTAGAATTTTATAAAGAATTTTTGTTACTAATTACAATACAATTGCCGAAATTAATATAATACTCGACTTTTTATTCCGTTTGTGGTAAAATACAGCAAGGAGGATGCATTATGGACTTTTTGAACATAAGAGACGATTCCGTGTATAAAATATTCAAGGCTTCCCTTAATCCTTACCCCGTTTCCCGTTCGGAAATTGCCGAAAATACGGGGATCAGCATTATGACAGTCGGAAAGGTTGTCGATATACTTGTAAACAACGGCGTTCTCTATCAGCATGCCGCCCGCAAATCAAATCTCGGCAGAAGGGCACGAGTTGTGGAGGGCAAAAGCGATCTGCGCATTGCGGTTTACAGCTTAACCGACACCCTGTTTTCCCTGAGCCTTACGGACATTTCCCTCCGTGTTAAGGCAACCTTCAGCTATAAGCCCGAAAGCCGTGTTCTTATTGAAGATGAATTGATTAAATTTTACGACGATGCAGAAAAGTTCATACGTGCAAATTCCAATTATTCCAAGTGTATCGGTTCGGGAATTCTCGTTCCGAAGCATTACAATACGGAAAACGGGATTGCAGACATTGCGGCAACGGAGGGCAGCTTAATATGCCGCATTTTCACTCCGGGTCAAAGTAATTTTCCAGGTCGGTTTTTTGCGGTTTCCGACAGCAAAACCATTACTCTGAACTATCTGTCGCAAAGCGAAGCGGACAAAAAGTCTTTCCTTGTTTTCTTTATTAACGACACCTTGGAAAGCTGTTTTTTCAGAGCGGGAGACAATTCCTTTAAGCTGGGAAATTGCGGTACTCTTCCCTTTTATTCCGCAGGCACCGTAAACGACCGTTTACATAAATCCGCAGACCCTGAGCTTGTTGCCGACCTAATTTCAAGGCTTATTGTTTCCGTTATTTCCTGCGTTCTTCCCGATAATCTGGTTCTTACGGGAAGCAGATATAAGAGCATGAACGTATTCAACGAGCTGACAAAGAATAATGTTATATTGAAATGTCAGGCGGCGGGCGTTCCCGTTCCCCATATTATCACAGGGATTAAGGACCACAGCCCCGTTGTGGGTATTTCCTCGGAAATAAGAGATATGTGGTTTCATAAGGAAATTCTTGAAAATCATTGACAACGGCGCAATTTCTGTTATACTTTTAATTAAGTTATGTTACTGAAAGGACAAAATTTATGGACAGCGACAGTATAATCATGCTTCTTGTCATGATTTTACTAACCGCAATGTCGGGATATTTCTCGGCAACGGAAACAGCATTTTCTTCATTCAACAGAATTAGACTGAAAAGCATGGCGGCGGCAGGCGATAAGCGGGCGGCGGCCGTTCTTCGGCTTGACGATAACTACGACAAGCTGATTACAACCATATTAATAGGAAACAACATTGTAAATATCGTACTTACAACTATCGCAACCCTTTTCTTTATGCGCGTTTTAAGCAACCTTGAGGAGGACGTGATAGCAACTATTTCAACTGTTATAATAACGGTTGCGGTGCTGATTTTCGGTGAAGTTACTCCTAAAACGCTCGCCAAGGACTATGCAGACGGATATGTGCTTGCCACACACGGAACAGTCCGCTTTTTTATGAATATTCTCTTCCCCGTTACGTTTCTTTTCGGCTTATGGAGAAAGCTTTTGTGCAAGGTATTCAAGGCACGGGAAGAAGCCGTTACCACTGAGGACGATTTGATAACCATGGTGGACGAAGCGGAGCAGGACGGGGGTCTCGACGAGGACGAAAGCGAGCTTATCCGAAGCGCAATTGAGTTCAGCGACCTTACCGCAGGTGAAATTCTCACCCCCAGAATTGATATTATATCAATCGAAGAAGATACCGATCCCAGAGAGATTATGATGATGTTC
>JAQXKW010000057.1 GCA_029010655.1 Clostridia bacterium
CAAAAAAACTGTTTTGCGTTTTCGCCTCACTTTTCGGCATGCTTCTTGTTTCGGGAGTTATTAACGAAGGCTCCCCCGCCGATCTCAAAGGTGTTCTTCTGGGGCTTTCTGCGGCGGCGGTTTATGCGTCTGTTATTTTCATGAACAAGAAAATAACGGACATACCCGCCCTTGACAAAACCTTAATCCAACTGCTTTTTGCAGGTCTTGCAGTTTTTCCGTACTGCCTTCTCACAGTCTCGCCGGAACAGATGTCCTTTGAGGTAAGGGGACTTATTCTCCTTGCCGTATTGGGAATAATACATACGGGATTTGCATATTGCATGTATTTCGGGGCTATGGGCTCCGTAAAAGCGCAGACCGTCGCCGTTCTCAGCTATATTGACCCGGCTTTGGCGGTACTCCTCTCTGCGGCGGTGCTGAGGGAAAAGCTTGACGTATTCGGCGTTACGGGAGCGGTTCTTATCATCGGTGCGGCGCTGTTCGCAGAGCTTCCCGTGCGCAAAAAAACGGCTGAATAAAATTCAGCCGAACCATATAAATCAATCACAGAATTCAGAAAGGAGACGGATATGGAATACGGACTTTTGGGAAAAACTCTTGCCCACAGCTACTCTCCCGAGCTTCATAAGCTGTTCGGGTGTCCCGAATACTCTCTTATTGAGGTTGCCCCGGAAAATCTTCCGTCTTTTATGCAAAGTGCCGATTTCAAGGGTATAAATGTAACGGTTCCCTATAAAAAAGAGGTTATCCCCTATCTTTCGGAGCTGTCGCCGGAGGCCGCCGAGGCAGGGGGCGTGAACTGTATCGTCCGCCGTCCCGACGGGTCTCTTTTCGGAGACAACACGGACACAAAGGGCTTTGACGCGCTTATTTCCTTTTCAAAAATCGACGTTAAAAACAAAAAGGTGCTGGTGCTGGGAAGCGGCGGCGCCGCAGGCGCCGTTCATACGGTTCTGAAAAGACGGGGAGTCCGTGCGGCGGTAACCGTTTCAAGAAACGGAGACGTAAACTATTCAAACGTCGCCACCCTTCACCCGGACGCAGACGTAATAGTGAACGCCACCCCGGTGGGCATGTACCCCGGCAACGGGGTTTCCCCCATTGATATTGCCCCCTTTGCACGGCTGTCCGGAGTTATTGACCTTATTTATAACCCCGACAAAACCGCCCTGGTGCTTTCTGCGGAAAAAAGGGGAATAAAGACCGTAGGCGGACTTTATATGCTGGTAGCTCAGGCGGCATTTGCCGAGGAGCTGTTCTTCGGCAAAAATTTTGCCGAAAAGGATATTTTCAAAGCCTATACCCGTCTTCGCAATTCAAAGCGCAATATTGTGCTCATAGGAATGCCCGGAAGCGGAAAATCCGTTATCGGAAAAAGGCTTGCGGCGGCGCTTCGCCGTCCCTTTGAGGATATTGACAGGGTTATAGAAGCCGAAACGGGACGCACTATTCCCGATATATTCGCAAATGAGGGCGAGGAAGTTTTCCGTGCTCTGGAAACGGAATATACCGCCAAGGTGTGCCGCGGAAGCGGCAAGGTTATCGCCACAGGCGGCGGCGTGGTCACCAGAGAGGAAAACAGGGATCTTTTGAAGGAAAATTCCGTGGTGATTTACCTTATAAGAGATACGGCGTCTCTGGCGGTAAAGGGCAGACCCGTCTCCCAATCCGTTCCTCTTGAAACGCTGGCGGCGCAGAGAATTCCCATATACAAAAAATGGTCCGACGTGAAGCTCTTGAATTCCGGAATAAGCCCCACGGTAGGACAGATAATAAGATTTATGCGGCTGAAGCCGGAGGGAAGGAATAAGAAATGAAACTTCTGATAATCAACGGCCCCAATCTTAATATGCTGGGCATTCGGGAGCCGGAAATTTACGGCAGGGAAACCTATTCGGACCTTTGCGACTATGTGGGAGAGGTCTGCGAAAGGGTAGGTGCGGAATATGAAATGTTCCAGTCGAACCACGAGGGTGATATTGTTGACAAAATTCAGGCGGCATATAAGTGCTTTGACGGAATTGTCATAAACCCCGCCGCATACACCCACACAAGCGTCGCCATTCCCGACGCCATAAAGGCGGTGGGAATTCCCACGGTTGAAGTGCATCTTTCAGACATTACGAAAAGAGAGGATTTCAGAAAGGTTTCATACGTGTCCCCCGTCTGCGTCCATACCGTGTACGGAAAGGGCTTTGCCGGCTACGGAGAGGCGATTGAGTATCTTGTGAGGTAGCGGTTGGCAGCTAGCAACTAGCGGCTAGCGGCTGGCGGATAAAGACTAAAGACATCGAACAGACGGCTGAAAAGCCGCCCACAGCAGGGGGACGTACGTCCCCCTGCTGTCATTGCGAGGGTGCAGAACACCCG
>JAQXKW010000058.1 GCA_029010655.1 Clostridia bacterium
GAAATACTGTCTTCTTTCGCTGTGACCGATAATTACGTACTCAACGCCTGCTTCAAGAAGCATTTTTGCGGAAATTTCGCCGGTGTAAGCGCCCTTTTCCTCAAAATGCACGTTCTGTGCGCCGATTTTAACACTTGTGCCCTTTGCCGCCTCAACAGCCGCGGGAATGTCGATAAAGGGAACGCAGAGAATAACGTCGCAGCCGTCCTTCCCTGCTGTAAGCTCTGCCGTTTTCTTAACAGCGGCAGACGCTTCGGAGGGGGTCATATTCATTTTCCAGTTGCCGGCAATAACAGCACGGCGAAGTTCTTTTTTCATATCAATTTATCCTTTCGATTTCAAACCAAAAGGGGCATTTGCCCCTTTTCTAATAATTATTTATCCTGCAGGCAAGCGATGCCGGGAAGCTCAAGCCCCTCAAGGAATTCCAGAGAAGCTCCGCCGCCGGTGGAGATGTGAGTCATTTTATCTGCAAAGCCCAGCATTTCAACAGCCGCCGCAGAGTCGCCGCCGCCGATGATAGAGATAGCTCCGGAATTTGCAACTGCACGGGCAACACCTATTGTGCCGTGAGCGAAATGATCCCACTCGGAAACGCCCATAGGACCGTTCCAAACAACGGTGCCGGCTCCCTCAATGGTTTTTTCAAACAGCTCCTGAGTAACGGGGCCGATGTCAAGACCCATCCAGCCGTCGGGGATAGAGTCGGAATAGATAGTCATATATGCGGTGTCTTCCTTATACTCTCTGCCGATTACGTTGTCAACGGGAATCAGGAAGTTTACGCCCTTTGCTCTTGCCTTTGCCATAAGCTCCTTCGCCATGTCTACCTTGTCTTCCTCGCAGATGGAGGTACCGGTAGTGTTGCCGAGAGCACGGAAGAAGGTATAAGCCATACCGCCGCCGATAATAAGGGTATCGCACTTTTCGATAAGGTTGTTAATAACGCCTATCTTGTCGGACACCTTTGCGCCGCCGAGAATTGCAACGAAGGGACGGACGGGCTCGGAAAGAGCCTTGCCCATAACGTCAACTTCCTTCTGAATAAGGTAGCCGCATACTGCGGGCAGGTAATCTGCAACGCCTGCGGTGGAAGCGTGAGCGCGGTGAGCGGTGCCGAAAGCGTCGTTTACATATATTTCAGCCATAGATGCAAGCTCTTTTGCAAAAGCGGGATCGTTCTTTGTTTCCTCAGCGTGGAAACGGACGTTCTCGATAATCATAACCTGGCCGGGCTTGAGAGCTGCGGCCTTAGCCTTTGCATCCTCGCCAACAACGTCCTTTGCCATAATAACGTCCTGTCCCAGAAGCTCTGCAAGCTTCTCTGCAACAGGCTTCAGAGAGAATTTTTCAATATCGCCCTTAGCCTTTTCAAGGCACGCCTCGGTAGCCGCCGCCTGCTCTGCTTCGGGAAGCTCGGCAATCTTCTTTGCCTCTTTTTTATCGAGCTTAACTTTTTCGTTCATAATATTGTGGGGACGGCCCATGTGAGAGCAGAGAATAACTGCGGCGTTATGCTCAAGCAGGTACTTAATTGTGGGGAGAGCGCCGATAATTCTCTTTGCGTCGGTAATAACTCCGTCCTTCATGGGAACATTGAAGTCGCATCTTACAAGAACCTTCTTGCCGGAAACGTCAATGTCTTCAACGGATTTCTTGTTGTAGTTCATTCTTTCAATTCCTTTCGGTTTATAGTCTTATGATTCTACTCATACGGATATAATATACCACATCTTTCCTATTAATACAACATTTTTTCTCAAAAAAATATGACCTTGCGAAAAAATCTCCGCAGGCGTGAATTTTGTGCGCCGCCTCGGTGCATTTATTGGATATTATTACAATCGGGTAATATAAAAAGTCCCAAAAGCCTTGAAATCGGGGCAATTGTATGATATAGTCAGTTTAATAAAAATCCGAAAGGCGGAAAAATTATGAGAGAAATTAAACCGGCAGCAGAACACGGAATCGTTCACAGATTTGCGGAGGAAAGCTGCTTTAACTATTGCGGCTGGCCTACCGTGTGCCGTGACGACAGGGGAATTTTATATGCGGTTGCCTCCGGCATGAGAATGACCCATGTTGACCCTGCGGGAAAAAACTGCATGTGGGTGAGCTTTAACGAGGGAAAAACGTGGACGCCCACCATTGTTGTTCACGATTCCTATTTTGACGACAGAGACGCGGGAATCGTAAGCCTCGGCGGCGGAAAAATGGTGTTCACCGCCTTTACCGAGTCCGACAAGGACTACTACAAGGAGCTTTTGGTGCAGGATTGGTTCAGAGATAAGTTCAAAACCATAGCGAGCGGATATTCGGAGTCGCTGAAGACCCTCAGTGACGAGGATATGGAAAAGGCAAACCTATCCTTTGTTATGGTTTCCGACGATTACGGCGTAACCTGGTCGGAGCCTATTGAAGTAGAGCTGTCCGCACCTCACGGTCCCTCTGTTTGCAAGGACGGCACCCTTGTGTATATGGGAAAACAGCTTAATAACGGCGAATGGGACTCAAATCTCCCCATAGTTGTTCATACAAGCCGTGACGGCGGAAAAACATGGGAATACACGGGAACAGTACCCGTGCCGGACGATATTACGGCGGAAATCATGTACGAGCCCCACGTAATTGAACTGCCCGGCGGCAGACTTCTCGGTGCTATCCGTGTTCACAACCGCCCGGAGGGTATGACCCCCAGAGACACAATTTACACTACATATTCCGACGACAAGGGCAAAACCTGGTCCGTCCCCGTATGTATCGGCGTTGACGGACTGCCCCCTCACCTTTTGGTTCACTCCTCCGGCGCCGTAATCTGCTCTTATGCGTGCAGAACGTTGGAGACCCAGTCCGAAAGGGCGGTTGTCAGCTACGACAACGGCGAAAG
>JAQXKW010000059.1 GCA_029010655.1 Clostridia bacterium
GGTTTCCCTGCGGACCTGCCCTTGAAAAGCTTGCGCTTTCATATAAGGGCGAAGGGCACAAGGTGTCTGTTTCGGTTAAAAACTTGGACTGTAATTTTTCAGGCATTGAAAATAAGGCGTCAAAGCTCTATTCCGAAACAAAGGATTCAGCCGCATGCGCTTCCTTTGTCATTCGTTCAGTTAGTGAAACCCTTAAAAGAATTTCGGAAAATCTGACGGAGCAATATAAAGGTATTCCCGTAGTTTATGCAGGAGGCGTTATGAGCTGTTCCATTATAAAAAACGAGCTTTCCCCCTTCGGCGCATTTGCAGACCCTGAATTTTCGTCCGATAACGCCGCAGGCGTTTCCCTTATGACGTATATGAAATATTATGGATTACAGTAACATGAGATTTCCCGCACCGCTTACGGTGTCGGAATTAAACGGATATATTAAAGAACTTCTTGATCTGAACCCGCCCCTGACGGAGGTTTACGTTAAAGGCGAAATTTCAAATTTCAAGGCTCACTCGTCGGGACATTACTATTTCACCTTGAAGGACGACTCCTCCTCGCTGAAATGCGTTATGTTCCGTTCCGACGCATATAACGTGCCCTTTAAGCCGGAAAACGGCATGAAAATAATAGCCGGCGGCAGAATTTCCGTGTTTGTCAGGGACGGGGCATATCAGCTTTATGTAAACGATATACAGCCCGACGGCATAGGCGCTATGTATATTGCCGTGGAACAGCTGAAGAAAAAGCTGGAGGCTGAGGGACTGTTCGACCCCTCCCGAAAAAAGGATTTGCCGAAAATTCCCGCCCGTGTGGGAGTTGTCACATCCCCCACAGGCGCCGCGGTCCGTGATATTATCAATGTAACGGGGCGAAGATTTCCCTTTGCCGAGATTATCGTGTACCCCGCATTGGTGCAGGGGGACGGCGCAATTGAAAGTATTGTGCGGGGGATTGAGTATTTTAACAGAACAGGGAATGCAGACGTGCTGATAGTCGGACGGGGCGGAGGCTCTGTTGAGGATTTGTGGGCTTTTAACAGCGAAAAGGTGGCACGGGCGGTTGCATCTTCCCGTATTCCCGTAATATCGGCGGTGGGACATGAAACGGATTTCACCGTGTGCGACCTTGTAGCAGACAGGCGTGCGCCCACACCGTCTGCGGCGGCGGAAATAGCAGTCCCCGACACGGCGGAGCTTAAACAGAAATTCAATAACCTTGTTCAGCGTGAAGCGACTTTGCTTTTTGCAAAAATCAAATCCCATAGGGAAACCCTTCTGCGGCTGTCCGCATCACGGGCGATTACCTCGCCTATGAACACAATCGCCGACAGACGAATGAATGTGCTGAACCTTTCCGACAGAATGGAAAGAAAAACCGTCTCCGTTCTTGAAGCAAAAAAAGCCTGCCTTGCACAGAGTGCGGCGTCTCTTAATGCGCTGAACCCCCTTGCGGTGCTGTCAAGAGGATATTCAGCCGTGTTTTCCGAAAAGGGACACGTGGTAAAAAGCGTAAAGGACGTAGCTAAGGGAGACAGGGTGAGAATGAAGCTCTCCGACGGAGAGCTTGTAGCCGAAACCGTAGAAATCAATAAATCGGAGAAATAGCGTGAAAATTACGTTGACCCAAGTCCTTCGTGCAGTTATTTCACGCCCAAATTCTCCTTAAATGAGGGACCCAACACATTTTTGTTTCCTTCGGAAACACAGGAGAATTTCATAACAATTTGTGCCGCCGCAGGGCGGCGGAATGGAGATTAATATGGAAAACGAAAATATAGAAGAGCTTTCTTTTGAAGAAGCGATGAAGCAGCTCCAGAGCCTGGTTTCAGACCTTGAAAGCGGAAATGCCCCTCTTGATAAATCCCTTGAGCTTTTCGAAAAAGGCGTTGCACTTGTAAAGCATTGCAACGAAAAGCTGGACAGGGCGGAGCAAAAAGTTAAATTTCTGACGGAAGGCGGAGGAGAGACAAATGGCTGATATTGAAAAAATACTTGCCGAAGACGCATTGTTTATTGAAAAGGAGCTTGACAGACGCCTTTCCCCTGAGCTTCTGGGAAACGGCATTATGGCGGACGCCATGAGATACGCTACCCTCGGCGGAGGCAAGCGGATCAGAGCGTTTCTCACAATAGAATTCTGCCGTATGTTCGGCGGCAAGCCTGCCGACGCCGCATCATACGCTTCTGCGGTGGAAATGGTTCATGCATATTCCCTTATTCACGACGATATGCCCTGTATGGATAACGACGATATGCGCAGGGGCAAGCCCTCCTGCCATGTGGCGTACGGGGAGAATATAGCCCTGCTTGCAGGCGATACGCTTCTGACGTATGCCTTTGAAAATGCGGTGCTTGACTATTCGTCAACCGACCGTATAAACAGATACGCCGTGTACGAAATCGCTCACGGCGCAGGAGCCGTGGGAATGTGCGGCGGACAGGAGCTGGATCTTCGGCTTGACTGCTCCGGATACGAGGAATTGAAAAACATACATAATCTGAAAACGGGCGCATTAATAAGAACTGCGGCGCTTCTCGGCTATTATGCCGCCGTGCCGAGCCCCGACAGCTATATCCGTGATAAAATCAGCGCATATTCTGCGGCTGTGGGTCTTGCCTTTCAGATTATCGACGACCTTTTGGATGTTAGAAGTGCGGACGAAATTCTCGGTAAACCCGTGGGCAGCGACGCAAGAAACGGTAAAAAAACGGTTCTTGCCTTTATGTCGGAGGAAGAAGCCGAGGCGGAGGCGCTCCGCCTGTCCGAATATGCCGCTGAAATTTTCAGGGATATGCCCCGCAGTGAGGTTATCTGCCAGCTTCCCATGTACCTTTACGGCAGAAAAAAATGAGGCTTGACGTTTGCCTTTTTGAACGGGGACTTGCCAAAAGCAGAAGCTTTGCGAAAGCCCTGGTGGACGAAGGCTTTGTAACCGTCGACGGACGGACGGTAAAAAAAGCGTCCTTTGACGTAACGGAGGAAAACGAAATTGTCGTTACCGGCGTGCCGTATGAGTACGTTAGCCGAGGAGGAGTAAAGCTTTCAGCGGCGCTTGACAGCTTTAATATTTCCGTTGAGAATGCGGTGTGCGCTGATATAGGCGCTTCTACCGGCGGCTTTACCGACTGTCTGCTTCGGAGAGGAGCGGCACAGGTGTATGCCGTTGATTCCGGCTCCGGTCAGCTTGCAAAAGAGATAGCCCAGGACAAAAGAGTCGTAAACATCGAGAATTTCAACG
>JAQXKW010000060.1 GCA_029010655.1 Clostridia bacterium
GCGGTTTGCGCTGTTGTTGGAAACAACGGGGATTTCCGCCTTGGCGTAAGCCTCCTCAAGACGGAGAATATCAGCTTTTTTCATGTTTACGGCGCAGAAAATGAAGTCTACAAGGGGAGCGACGGCTGAAATATCCTCAGCATCCATAACAGTCATTTCCTTAACGCTTTCGGGGATGGGCTCCTTCATGCTCCATCTTTTCTCAACTGCGTCTTTATACTTAACTCCCGCACTTCTTTTGCTCGCCGCAAGAACCGTCAGCTCAAAGTAAGGATGATTCTGCAAAAGCAAAACGAAATGCTGACCTACCGTGCCGGTAGCGCCTATAATGCCTACTCTTTTCTTTTCTGACATTACTGTACCTCTTTCAAGATCGATTATTGTTCATAATAAATTATATTATCATACCGCCGGATATTTGTCAATTGATTTGAAAGCTCATTTGATAATTTGGCAAAGACGTTAAAAAATCGATTAATTTACGGTGAAACGGTGTATAAATTTCATGTTCGGGAACAATAAAAACCGAAAAGGGAGGTAATGTATGGATTTCTTATATGTAATTTTCACGTCGCTTTTGTCCGTGGCGGCGTTGTTTGCCATAACAAAAATCATGGGTCATAAACAGCTTTCCCAGCTCAGCTTTTTCGATTATATCAGCGGGATAACGATAGGCTCCGTGGCGGCGGAGCTTGCCACGGAGCTTGAAAAGCCGTGGAAGCCCTTAACGGCGCTGGTGATTTACGGGATTGTGTCCGTTTCCCTGAGCCTTATAATGCGAAAAACACCGAGAACACGAAAATTTATAAACGGCGCCCCCTCAATTCTTTTGGATAACGGCAAGCTGTACAGAAGGAACATGAAAAAGGCGAAAATAGATTTAAGCGAATTTCTGGTAATGTGCCGTGAACAGGGATATTTTGATCTTAATGAAATTCAGACGGCGGTTTTTGAAACAAACGGAAAAATTTCCGTATTGCCCAAAAGCGAAAAACGCCCCGCAACGCCCTGTGATATGAACCTAAGCCCCAAGGCGGCGCATATTAATACGGAGGTCATAATGGACGGGCGCATTTTAGAGGGAAATCTTATGCGAATGGGGCTTAACTCCGTGTGGCTTGAAAAACAGCTGAAGCAGCAGGGGTATCATAACGCAAAGGAAATTTTTCTCGGAATCTGCGATAATGAGAATAATCTGACGCTGTTCCCCCTTGAATGACAAAATGAAAGATATTTTTCCGAAAAAATATTGCAATGGGGATTTTTTCGTTGTATAATATACGGGTTAAATTATTATTCAATGGAGAAATCATATGATAAGAGAAGACCTCAGAAACGTAGCAATTATCGCCCACGTTGACCACGGCAAGACCACCCTGGTTGACCAGATGCTCAAGCAGTGCGGCGAATACCATGAAAACCAGGTCGTTCAGGAGAGAGTTATGGACTCCGGCGATTTGGAGCGTGAGCGGGGTATCACTATCCTTGCGAAGAATACCTCCGTTATGTATAAAGGCGTTAAGGTCAACATTGTCGATACTCCCGGACATGCCGATTTCGGCGGCGAGGTGGAGCGTATTCTCAAAATGGTAAACGGCGTTATCCTTCTGGTGGATGCGGCGGAGGGTCCCATGCCCCAGACCAGATTCGTTCTGGAAAGAGCTATGGCGCTGGGTCACCGTGTAATTGTTGTTGTCAATAAAATCGACCGCCCCGACGCCCGTATTGACGAGGTTATAGACGAGGTTTTAGAGCTTCTTATAGATTTGGGAGCAACCGATGAACAGCTTGATTCTCCCATGCTGTTCTGCTCCGGCAGAGCGGGCACCGCAAGCTACGACGCACACGGCGTAGGTACTGATCTTACCCCCCTTCTTGACACTATTCTCGATTATATACCCAAGCCCGAGGGCGACCCCGACGCCCCCTTGCAGATGCTTGTTTCCTCTATCGACTATAACGAATATGTGGGACGAATCGGCATCGGCAGAATAGAGAGAGGCTCGATGAAGGTTGGCGGCGAGGCGGTCATAGTAAACTACCACACCCCCGACGCCGCTCCCAAGAAAACAAAAATCGTATCTCTTTATCAGTACGATGGTCTCAGCCGCAAGCCTGTTGACACGGCGACGGTAGGCGATATTGTATGCTTCTCCGGCGCTGAGGCTATTACCATAGGCGATACCATTACCGCACCTGATACTCCCGAAGCTCTTGAGTTCGTCAAGGTCAGCGAGCCTACGCTGGAGATGACCTTCTCCGTAAACGACAGCCCCTTTGCAGGCAGAGAGGGCAAGTTTGTCACGTCCCGTCAGATAAGGGAAAGACTTTATAAGGAAACCTTAAAGGACGTGTCCCTCCGCGTCAACGACGGCGAGACCACCGACTGCTTCAAGGTGGCGGGCAGAGGTGAAATGCACCTTTCCATACTTATCGAAACCATGCGCCGTGAGGGCTTTGAGATTTGCTGTTCCACGCCTCACGTGCTGTACCGTGAAATAGACGGCAAAAAGTGCGAGCCTATTGAGCGCGTTACTCTTGAGGTGCCCGAGGAATATGTGGGCGTTGTCATTGAAAAGCTGGGAAGCCGTAAGGGCGAGCTTGTTGAAATGAACCTTAGGGGCAACCGCATGAAGATAGAATATCTTATCCCCTCAAGAGGTCTGTTCGGTTACAGAAGCGAGTTTTTGACCGACACAAGGGGCGAGGGCATTATGGCTTCTATTCTTGACGGGTATCAGCCCTTTAAGGGTGAAATCACCACCAGATACACAGGCTCACTTATCGCCAGCGAGACGGGCGAGTCCACCTCATACGGACTTTACAACTGTCAGGACAGAGGTCCTCTGTTTATCGGCGTGCAGACCCCCGTTTACGAGGGAATGATAGTGGGCGAGTGTCCCAAGCAGGTTGATATTGCCCTAAACGTGTGCAAGAAAAAGCACCTGACGGCTATCCGTTCATCGGGCGCTGACGAGGCGCTTCGCCTTGTGCCCCCCAAGATTATGAGCCTGGAGCAGGCTATCGAGTTTATCGGCGAGGACGAGCTTATCGAGGTAACTCCCAAAACCATTCGTCTGCGCAAAAAGATACTGAATACGGAGCTTCGTCTGAAAGAGGAAGCAAAAAGGAAGAAATAATAGAATGGGCGACATTTGTCGCCCGTTTGCATACATGTTGGAGAAACGGAGGTAACGGCATGAAAGCGTCAATATACACTTTAGGCTGCAGGGTAAATCAATACGAGTCTGATGCCATAGCAGAACAACTGCGCCGGAACGGCTTTGAAACGGTTCCTTTTGGGGAAGAATGCGACGTGGCAATTATCAATACCTGTACCGTTACCGCCGAGAGCGACAGAAAAAGCCGGCAGTTTATAAGGCGTGCAAAAAACGTCTCCCCCCATTGTGCCGTAATCGTTACGGGCTGTTTTGCCCAGTCCTCCCCGGAAGCGGCGGCAGTCCTTGCCGACGCCGTTGTGGGCAACGGAGAAAAATCGAAAATTGCGGATATTGCACAAACGCTTTGCAAACAGAGAGAAAAGGTTATAGCCGTTACGGATATTTCCCGTGCGGTTTATGACGAAACGCCTATTTCAAAGCCGAAAAGGGCGAGAACCTTTATAAAAATAGAGGACGGCTGTGAGAACAAATGCGCCTATTGCATTATCCCCAAGGCGAGAGGCGCCGTGCGCTCCCGCCCTGCCGACGAGGTTATATCGGAGGTAGAGAGAATAGCCCGGGCGGGATGCAGGGAAATAATACTGACGGGCATTGAAACGGCGTCCTACGGAAAGGATCTGAAAACCTTCGGGCTCTCCGAGCTTATCAAAAAGGTGAGCGAGGCGGACGGGGTAGAGCGCATTGCTTTAGGCTCCCTGGACCCCTCCTGCATGACGGAGGAATTTGTGTCTGCGGCGTCACAGGTGCGGGAGCTTTTGCCTCATTTTCATCTGTCGGTTCAGAGCGGATGCACACGGACTCTCAACCGCATGAGAAGAAAATATACGGCTGAAAAGGTGCTTGAAAATATGGAGCGGGTGAGAAAATATATTCCGGGCGTTACCTTCAGCGCAGACGTAATAGTGGGATTTCCCGGAGAAACCGACAGGGATTTTGCCGAATCCGTTGAGTTTTTTAAGAGGGCGGAATTTTTGCATCTGCATATTTTCCCCTATTCGGCGAGAGAGGGAACGGAGGCGGCAGAGATGCCCGATCAAATTCCCGAAAACGTGAAAAAAGAAAGAGCGGCATATCTTGCCGCAGTTCAAAAGGAAATACAGGATACATTCCTTGACGGATACATAGAAAAGCACAGGGAAGAGCCCGTGTACGTTCTCTGCGAGAAATGGGAGAACGGGGTGTGCAACGGGCACACGGAGCACTTTGCGGAATGCGATATTCCGTCCGACTGCGACCTGACGGGAAAGATTCTGCCCGTCACCCTAACGGGCAGATGCGACGCCGTGGTAAAAGGGAAAATTTTATAAGGAAAAAGGGCTGTCGCTGTGATTTCATCACTTGCGACAGCCCTTTTTCGGCGGCTAAACTATCGTCCCTCCGCCGAGGACGGTGTCACCGTCATACAGTACGGCGGCTTGTCCCGGGGTGACGGCTCTCTGCGGCTCGTCAAACTTGATGACCGCCCTTTTATCGCAGTCGGGAATAACCGTTGCCCATTGCTCCGGCTGACGGTAACGGATTTTTACCCTGCACCGGAATTCATTCCCGGGGCTTGAGCCGTCTATCCAGTTGAAATCCTCAACCGTTACGGTCCTGCCGAATAAATCCTCGCTGTGTCCGAGGATAATGTCCCCGCTGTCGGGACAGATTTTGCATACGTATAAAGGCTCTGCCGAGGAAATCCCAAGCCCCTTGTGCTGACCTACCGTATAGTGGATTATACCCTTATGGGTGCCGAGAACATTTCCATCTTTGTCCACAAAGCGTCCGGGAACGGTCTTTTTTCCCGTGTGCAGTTCAATAACCTTTGCGTAGTCTCCGTCGGGGACGAAGCATATGTCCTGACTGTCGGGCTTTTGAGCGTTGATAAAGCCGTTTTCTTCGGCAATTCTTCTGACCTCTGCTTTTTGCATATCTCCCAGAGGGAAAAGCGTATGTGCAAGCTGTTCCTGGGTCATGGAGTATAAAACGTAGCTTTGGTCCTTTGTGCTGTCCAAAGCCTTTTTTAATAAGTATTTTCCGTCTTTTTTCTCTATTCTGGCATAATGCCCGGTAACGATGTATTCACAGTC
>JAQXKW010000061.1 GCA_029010655.1 Clostridia bacterium
CCGTGGATACTGCACGCGCGATAATCAGAATTATACCGTTCTTCAGCCGGAATCCTTTATTCCCGATGTAATCGAAACGGTTTTGCACGACAAAGAATTAAAACAGATTTACGTGTGCTATAACGACGCAAATTGTGTAAACGTATATTCCGAAGACGGCGAATTTCTCTGGGCTGTTGCCACCCCGTATATCCGTAATTCGTATTTTGAATTGCAGGACGGCAAGCTGATTATTTACGGCGACGGCGCTTATATTTACAATTCGAAAAACGGAGAGTTTTTAGAAAAAACTTCGGAAGATAATTTAGAATTAAGCTACCGTTGGTCAGAAGAAACAGCAGACGAAATGACAGAGGGCGAAATTTACTTTGATTCCTATCAGGTATATAAATACGAACCGGACGGATCATTACGCACAGTAGTTTCCCGTCCTCGGTGGCACCTGTTTTTCAATTTCGGTGCGTGCTTGTTCATTGCCGGAATGGGAGCTGTCGGATTGGGAATTACATTCTTTTTTGAAAAGAAAAAGTCTTATAACAGGGTAAAAAACACAGAGATTAAAAGCCCTAAAGCGAGAAAAATAATTCACTATTTTAAGGCGACCTCAATCGTACATATTATATATACGGTTCTTGATATTATTTTCGGTTTCTTCGGCGGATACCTGTGTATCGGTATTATGCCTCTCGCACTGAATTTTATATTTTCAGGCGTAATTATATGTAATATGCTTGACAGAATTTCCTTTAGCGAAGAAGAAGCAGCCGTTGTTCAATACTATAAAACCGTGGAATTTGCAACCTTTGTTATTGCTTTTTTTTCTGTTGTGGCAGCCGTACGTATTGCAACTGCTTTATAATCCTTACCGCACAGACACAATTTGAAAGCCGCCGCAGGGCGGCTTTCTTCTTTGCAGTATACAGCCTTTTTCACAAATTACGGTTGACTATATGCGCATTATAGTGTAAAATAGATGAAGTATGTTATTTAACAAGGAAAGGTGAAGCTCCGTGAACGAACAGTATAACGGCAGAAATCCTAAACGTGTTCCGAGACCTGCATCTCCGGAGGACAGAAGACGAATTTCGGCGCAAGGAAACAGCCGTGACGAGAAGACCCGCCGCAGAAATCCGCCTCCCTCCGGCAGAACCGGAACTTCAGGAAGCAGGGTAAATTCAGGCAGAACCGTAAATTCGGGCAGAGCCGCCGCAGGACGCACGCAGGCAAGCCCCGCGGCAAATAAATCCGCCGTAAAAGTCCGCCCCGGCAGAAATGTGATGCTTGCGGCAATCCTTATGGGGCTTGTGACCGTCTTCCTGATAATTCTGGGCGTACAGTCCTGTTCGGGAAAGGAAGCCTCCGCATATTCCTCAAAGGATAAAAATTCCGTTCTTCTGGCGACGGAAACCTCCGCCGAGGGCGGAGACAAAACCGGGCTTCCCGTTTTTGCGGAATATACGGACGAAAGCAAGAATCTTGAAATCGACAGCGAATACGGAATTCTCATAGACCTTTCCGACAATAAAGTAATTGCTTCAAAGAACGGAGAGGAAAAAATTTATCCCGCCTCCATGACCAAAATCATGACGCTGATCGTGGCGTATGAAAACGTAAAAAGCCTTGACGATACGTTCACATTCACATCCGACATTCTTGATCCCCTATATGCGGAAAACGCGTCCCAGGCAGGCTTTGCCGCTGGCGAAACCGTAACCGTTCGGGACATGCTCTACGGATGTATTCTTCCCTCGGGCGCGGACGCCACCGTGGGACTTGCCACCTGCATTGCAGGGAGCGAAAAGGATTTTGCGTCTCTTATGAACTCAAAAGCCCAGGAGCTGGGACTGAAAAACACCCATTTCGTCACGGTCAGCGGTCTGCACGACGACGACCACTACTCCACCTGCCATGAAATGGCAATAATCCTTGAGTATGCAATTTCCGACCCCTATCTCAGAGAGGTTCTCAGTACATATAAATACACCACCGCCCCCACGCCGGAGCACCCCGACGGTATCGAGCTGACCAGCACCCTTTTCAGCCGAATGGCGGGAGACGAGGCGGACGGAATTTTCATTCAGGGCGGAAAGACAGGCTATACCAACGAAGCGCTTAACTGCCTTGCCACCTTCGCCGCCCGCTGTACCGAAGATATGGCGCCTTACGTTAAGCCCGAATATCTT
>JAQXKW010000062.1 GCA_029010655.1 Clostridia bacterium
GCTGAGGATATTTCAGCCGTCGCTCCCCTTGTAGACTTCATTTTCTGCGCCGTAAACATGAAAAAAGCTGATATTCTCCGTCTTGAGGAGGCTTACGCCAAGGCGGAAATCCCCGTTGTTTCCAACAACAGCGCAAACCGCAGAGTGCCTGATGTGCCCATGGTAATCCCCGAAATCAACAGCGACCATTACAAGGTAATCGAAGCGCAGAAAAAGCGTCTGGGCACAAAGCGGGGCTTTATTACCGTTAAGCCCAACTGCTCTATTCAGAGCTATGTGCCTCAGCTTACCCCCTTGCGTAAATTCGGTATAAAGCAGGTTGTTGTCAGCACCTATCAGGCTATAAGCGGCGCAGGCAAAACCTTTGAAAGCTGGCCGGAAATGGTAGATAATGTTATACCCTATATCGGCGGCGAGGAGGAAAAGAGCGAGCAGGAGCCTCTCCACATTTGGGGAGAAATAAAAGACGGCGGTGTTGTTCCCTGCACCGACACGGTTATTACAAGCCAGTGCATAAGAGTGCCTGTTACGGACGGACACACGGCAACCGTTTTCGTAAACTTTGAGAAAAAGCCCTCAAAGGAAGAAATTCTGAAAGAGTGGGCGCAGTATAAGGGACTTCCGCAGGAATTGGAGCTTCCCCATGCGCCGAAGCAGTTTATTACGTACTTTGAGGAGGACGACCGTCCCCAGTGCTTCACCGACCGTGAGATTTACGGCGGCATGGGCATTACTGCGGGAAGACTTCGCGAGGACTCAATTTTCGACTGGAAGTTCGTGGGACTTTCCCACAACACTCTGAGAGGCGCCGCAGGCGGCGGTCTTCTCTCGGCAGAGCTGCTTTACAGACTGGGGTATTTTGATTGAGCGGGCGAAGGTCAGCGGTTAGCGGTTAGCGGTCAGCGTCCGGCAATTAGGAATTAACCGGTAAACATAATAGCATCAAGGCGGCGAAGCCGCCTTACAAAAGCGGGGCTTGGCTCCGCTTTTGTTATCGCAAATAATGGTACATTCTTTTTCTCGGTTCCGTAATCGGTAATGGTACACGGGCGGCGACAGCATACCTTTGCCTCCCTTGTGTAAAGGGAGGTGGCACGGCGTATGCCGTGACGGAGGGATTGTATCCCTACGTCGCATCACAGACAATCCCTCCGTCAGCCACAAGGGCTGACACCTCCCTTTACACAAGGGAGGCAAACTATACCATTCACTTTTCCGTTGACGGACAGTGCCATCAAAACGTCCGTAGAGATTGCCACGGGTGCTACGCACCATCGCAATAACACAACTCATCCACCGGCAAAGCCGGTCCCCCTTCCAGCCGCCGGGGGTCCCCGTTTCTCCGTTTGCCGGAGAAATGGGGGTCGGTGTTAAGGGAAGGCTACGCCGCTCCCGCCGGTGATTTCATCACCGGCACTTTTCACTTGTTAATTTTTTTCTCACCTATTGTATTCGGAAAATGTCGGTGATATAATTATATTGGATGTTTATAATATTTGCGTAAATTAAAATACTACGCTGTTTTGTCGCCGAAAGGCGGAACGGAGGCTTTATATGAACTACGATTACTCTCCCGAAATTTCCGAAAAGGCTGTCGCCGCAAACGAGCTTATTCACTCCCTTATTGCAGAAATCGAAAAGGTTGTTATCGGCAAGCACAACGAAATTACCATGCTGGTGTGCGCCATGCTGTCCGGCGGTCATGTTCTTATTGAGGACGTGCCCGGCGTGGGCAAAACCACTCTTGCCGCCGCGCTTGCACGGGCGGCGGGGCTTAAATTCAACCGTGCCCAGTTTACCCCGGACGTTATGGCGTCCGACATTACGGGCTACAACATTTACAACAGGGGCAAGGAGCAGTTTGAATTCCGCGAGGGTATCGTTATGTGCAATATTCTGCTTGCGGACGAAATAAACCGTGCCTCGCCCAAAACTCAGTCCGCACTTCTTGAGGCCATGGAGGAGGGCACCGTAACCGTTGACGGCAAGACCTACCCCATGCCCAAGCCATTTATGGTGGTAGCAACTCAGAACCCTACGGGCTATGTGGGAACATACCCTCTGCCCGAGGCACAGCTTGACCGTTTCGTTCTCCGCCTTTCCATGGGTTATCCCACGGAGTCGGAGGAAATGTCCGTTATTCTCAACCGCAAAACGGAAAATCCCATGGCTTCGGTGAATGCCGTTACAAATCCCGAGACCGTGGAAAAGCTCCGCCAGATAATTTCAAACGTCAGCGTATCCGGCGAAATTTCAAAATACATAGTTCAGCTTGTGGGCGAAACGAGAAAATCCTCAAAGATTACTCTCGGCGCATCTCCCCGTGCTTCCCTTGCGCTTATGCGCCTTTCTCAGGCGTACGCCTTTATAAAAGGGCGTGACTACGTTTTGGCGGAGGACGTTTCCGCCCTCTACGTACCTGCGGTTTCCCACAGAATTATGCTCTCTCAGGAAGCAAGGCTTGAAAAAATGTCCGCCGCAGATGTTCTCGCTTCTCTCTCCCGCAACGTAACCGTTCCTTACAGAACAGCGTCTTCAAGATGAAAAACAAACGAAAAAAGCGTAACATAACGCTCCGCCCGGGCGCTGTGGTGTACGGCATTCTTTACGTTTATGCCGTTATTATGACACAGCTTCTCCGCAATCCCATATCCAACGTGTTTTTCTGGTTTATGGTGACGGCGGCGCCCCTTTCCTTTGCCTTTATGATGATAGGCAAAGCCGTAATTCAGGTGTACGTCCACTCGGACGTTTCCGCCACGGAGAAGATGGCGCCTGTGGAGTACGAAATACGCATTATAAATCAGTCTCCCGTGCCCTATCCCTTTGTGGAAGCAATCGTTACCCAGCCGGACGGCGGCGGTGTCCGCTGTTCGTGGCAAAACATCTGCCTTTCCCTTATACCCTTCGGCGGGTATATCGTTAAGGAGAAAATTAATTTCCGTTTTCGGGGTCTTTACGAAATCGGCGTAAAGGAGCTTTACATTACGGATGTTCTCCATATTTTCCGCCTGCGGGTTGAATTTAACAATTACTCAAACGTAACGGTTTCCCCCAGAGCCCTTATTATGCAGGGTGCGGGCAACCGCTCCGTTTCCGATATTCCCACCCCCACCGTCAGAGTTATTGACAACAGGGACCTTTCCGAGATAAACAACATACGTGAATACAGAAACGGGGACAGCCTGAAAGCCGTCCACTGGAAGCTCTCCACAAAATCGGAGGAGCTTCAGGTTAAGGAGTACAGCACCAACAACGACAGGCACACATATATTTTTGCGGACATGTCCGCTCCTACTCCCCCTCCCGAAATCGAAAAAGAGGAGGCAAGGGCAAAACTCCGCCGTGCAGTCCGTGAAGCAAGGCGCAAAAAGGCGCTGAAAGGCACGGGAACATTTATTTCCGGCTTTTTCGCCTCTCTCGGCGAAAAGCGGAAAAAGAAAAAATATCTGAAAAACCGTGCCCGCGGCATTAACGCAGGG
>JAQXKW010000063.1 GCA_029010655.1 Clostridia bacterium
CAAAGTTTTTTGGAGTCCTCAGAAACATTTTTTCAAAAAAGGTTATGAGCGGTGCGCGAGGCAGAGCCTCGCATTTGGATTGTAGTCCGGGGCGAAGCCCCGACAAATAAAAGGACGGTCGGCGACCGTCCTTTTATTTATTATTCTTCAACTGCCTCGTCGTTTTTCAGAGCTTCCATTGCAAGCTCTGCGTCGGTAGCGTCAGGCGTGTGATTCTGCGGCTTTCCGCCGTTTCTGCGGCGGCGGTCCACCTTATCGGGACCGTCATAGCAAACGATTATCTTACGGTTCTCGTCGCTTCCCACGGAGTGAGTGGACACGTTCTCGATGCCCTGAATTTCGGAGTGAATAATTCTTCTCTCGAAAGGATTCATAGGCTCAAGGGACACGTTTCTCTTGTATTTCTGCGCCTTTGCCGCAGTTCTTCTTGCAAGAGAGCGGAGCGTTTCCTCACGCTTTGCGCGGTAGTCCTCAATATCAACGATAATTTTCACAAATTCCTTGGAGGAGCCGCCGCCCTTGCGGTGAGCGCACAGGTTTACAAGATACTGGATAGCGTCAAGGGTTTCGCCGTGATGTCCTATAAGAATTCCTGCGCCCTCGCCTGCGATTTCCATATGGGGATATGTGTTTCCGCCCATTCCGGAGGGCTCGCTGCCCGTAAATCTTGCCTCGGCGTCCACGCCCATATCACGGAGCATGGTGTTAGCAAAGTTCAGAGCGCACTCCTTTTCCTTATCGGTGACCTCGATAACACGGGGCTCCTTGATAACGGGAGCGGTTTTCTCCTTTGGAGCCGTCTTTTGCGCCTTGGGAGCTTTTTCCTTTTTCTCCTGCTTTTCAGCCTTTTTCTCGGCTTTCTTTTCTTCCTTTTTTTCTTTCTTCTGCTGTTTTTCAGCCTTGGGCTTTTCCTCGCCGCCGCCCTTATTGGTTGCAACGCCGAGACCCTTTATGGAAGCAACGATGCCGGAAAGATCGGCGTCCTCTTCCTCTTCGTCCTCAATAATAACCTTTATTTTAGCAGGGGTGGAGCCGATACCGAGAAATCCCTTTTTGGGCATTTCAAGAATTTCGTACTGCACGTTTACGCCGCTGTACTTAGACTGCGCCGCCGCCATTGCCTCCTCAAAGGTTTTGCCGGTGACTATTATTTCTTCTGCCATACGGATTATCTTCTTTCTTATTATTTCTTATTTCTTTTTATAGTGTGTGTTCTTGTCGTCCTTTATTACGGGAGCGTCCTCGGGATTTCCCTTGGGTCCCTCGTCCTCCGCCGCGTCGCTTTCCGCTTTATCCTCTTCTTCCGCCTTCAGCTTCGCTCTTTCGGCAGGGGTGGGATAATCGTCGTCATCGTCGTCGATATGGTGGAGAGAACGCTTTTTCTCGCCGGTGTACGGCGTGGTGCTCTTATTATTCTTTTTCTTTTTGGAGGAGCCTGCCAGCTCTTTTTCCGCTGCCTTGTAATCCTCCTCGGTGAACTTAGGCATAGGCATGATTTTGGACATAATCATCTGCTGGAGCGTTGCCGCAACAGAACGGTAAATCCAGTAAACGCCTACTGCCGCAGGAAGACTGAGAGAAATGTATGCGGAGAAAACAGGCATGGTATACATCATTGCCTTCATGGAGCAGCTGTTCTGCTGATCCTGCATAGTGGGATCCTGATAAGAAAACTTTCTTGTGAGAATCTGTGAGAAAATCATCACAGCCACAATCAGCACGGGCACAAGTATAAGCCAGAGATTTATTCCCTTCCAGTTTCCGCTGCTGGGCATACCCAGAATGGTGGAAAAGTCCAGACCGAAAGCATTATAGTCGGGAATGTCGTAGCTTATTCTGTCGCCTACAACATCGCCTACAATCTTTGTTGCCTCTGCGTTTCCGGATTTGAGCAGATTGAGTATTTCCATCTGTGCGGATCTTGTATAACCTATATTGAAGGCGCCGTCTTTGATTTTGCTCAGCTCCCCAAGAACGCTTTCGGAAAGAAGCGCAGGCTCAAGAGCCTTAAAGCTATCAACTATCTGCTGAACCTCCTGAAGGCTTATCATATAGGTATACTGCAAAGGATAAACGATTACGTTATACAGCGCCATAATAATGGGAAGCTGAATAAGCATGGGCAGGCATCCGCCCATAGGGCTGTAACCGTGCTCCTGATAAAGCTCCATGGTTTCCTGCTGCATCTTCTGACGTGTCGCCTGGTCGTCACGGCCCGCATACTTTTTGCGGATAGCGGCGGCCTTGGGCGCCATCATCGCCTGATTTCTCATGTTCTTCTGCTGTTTTATGCCGAATATAAGGCACAGAAGCACCTGAATTATCAGGGTGAAGAATATGAGCGCAATAAGATAATTCTGTCCGCTTATTGCAAGACAGCCCTTCATGAGCCAGCCAAAGGGAATGGAAATATAATAAAATAATTGAGTCATTTTTATTCTTCCTGTTTTATTTTTTGCGCCGCCAAGGACAGGGCGGCACGGGATCGTCTCCCCCCCTGCTCCACGGGTTGCATCTTAAAATACGCCACAAAGCAAGCCCCAAGCCGCAGATAATGCCCCATTCCTCCACCGCATCTATACAATACTGTGAACAGGTGGGATTGAACCTGCATGAGGGCGGCGTCAGGGGAGACAGATACTTCCGGTAAAGCCTTACCGGGAATAGTACGATTTTTTTAAGCATTGTTTTCGCCCGCAGATTCAGCCTCGGGCATAAGCATATCAAGCTTTTTCATACAGTACTGCAAATCCCGAAGCACGCTCTGCATTTTCTCCGTCGCGGCGGCTTCTCTTGCGGCTATTACCACAAGATAACCCTTTTTAATGCCTATGCCCGTGTCAGTCTGTCTGTACGCTTCCCGTATGACTCTCTTGGCACGGTTTCTCTCCACGGCGCCTCCTATTTTTTTCGAGGCTGAAATGCCGACTCTGTTAATAACCGTTTTCTTCGGATTTGCTTTTCTCAGCGCTTCTCTGCGCCTGTCTTTCAGGACGTAAACCGCCACCGTTCTTGAAACGGCACGGCGACCGCCGACGTAAGCTTTGCGATACAGATGGTTTTCGCTTATAGCTTTTTCTTTCACGGCGAACTCTCCTTTTTGCGTTAAAAACCTCCGATACGGTCCTAAAGGATCGCGTCGGAGGTATCCCCGGCATCCGACGCCGGGCAAACTCAGCTTGGCTTAGTAAGACAGTCTTGCTCTGCCCTTTGCGCGACGCCTCTTCAGCACTTTTCTGCCGTCAGCGGTTTTCATTCTCTTTCTGAAGCCGTGCTCCTTTTTTCTCTGGCGCTTTTTGGGCTGATATGTTCTGAGCATATTCGCACCTCCTTACAATTTATCGCAATAATTATTCTTTTCGTTTAGTGCGGGACGCATATCCCGATTGCATAGGCAAAAGATATTATACATTTACAGCACCCGTTTTGTCAATAGTTTTTTCAGTTTTTTTCGCAAATCGGGCAATTTTATTCACATTATAATATCAGGTCAAGAAGTGCCAAAGCCGTTACGGCTTCTGCAACGGGTACGGCACGGGGCACGATGCATGCGTCGTGGCGTCCGTGAATTTGTATTTCGCAGTTTTCCATACGGGAAAGAGACACGGACTCCTGCGCTTTTCCGATAGAGGGGGTAGGCTTTACCGCCATTCTGAAAATCAGGGGCATGCCGTCGGAAATACCGCCCAATATACCGCCGCAGTTATTTGTTTTCGTATAGACTTCCTTTCCGTCGGTGAAAAACGGGTCGTTATTCTCGCTTCCCCTTATATCCGCCGCCGCAAAGCCTATGCCGAATTCAACTCCCTTTACCGCAGGAATTGCAAACAGCGCCGACGAAATTCTGCCCTCTATACCGTAGAACAGCTCGCCGCCCACGCCCTTGGGAAATCCGCAGACCGCACATTCAACCACGCCGCCCACGGAATCTCTGTCACGAAGTGCTGAGTCTACGGTCTTTAACATTTCTTCTCCGGCTTTGTCGTCAATTACGGGAAAAGGCTTTTCGGCAATTGCAGAAAATTCCTCCGGAGTAACGTGACAGGGGTCAAATCTTCTGTCAAGAACTCCCCCCACGGACTCTGCGTGGGCTCCGATATATATTCCCCTTTCACGGAGTATCTGGATAGCAATTCCTCCTGCGGCGCAAAGGAGAACCGTCATTCTGCCGGAGAATTTTCCGCCGCCTGACGGGATAATTCCGTCCTTTACGTAGGAGGTATAGTCTGCATGTCCCGGTCTGGGAACGTCTCTTACGTTATCGTAATCGGAGGGCTTTATGTTAGTGTTTTTAACTGCAATTACAACATCCCCGCCGGTGGTAACGTCATTTTCGGCACCTGCATAAAATTCGGGAATATCCGGCTCCCGTCTGGGAGTTGTTCCCTTCCCGCCGGAGGCACGTCTTTTCATAAAGCGCAGAAGCTCCCCGCGGTCAATATGAAAGCCCGCAGGCATGCCCGAAACCACCGCTTTTATTTCCGGGGTATGGGATTCGCCCCAAATTTCTATTTTCAGTTTATTTCCGAAGCTATACACAAAAAACTCCTTTCAGTCCTCAAAAACTACCGTGCCGCCCAGTCTTTTGAAATCCTCCCAAAAGGCGGGATAGGATTTTGAAACGGCTTCGGCTCCCTCCACGGTTACGTCTCCCGCAACCACGGATGCCACCGCCGCAGACATTGCTATTCTGTGGTCGTTTTCAGCCCTTACGGTGCCAGGGCGAAGCCCGCCGCCCACAATTTTCAGTCCGTCCTCCGTCTCGGAGCAGGACACGCCCAAATTACAGAGCATATTGCAGGTGGTTTTCAGCCTGTCGCTTTCCTTAATGCGAAGTCTGCCGGCGTTATATATAACGGTAGTTCCCTCTCGTGCCGCCGCCGCAACGGACAGCACCGGCACAAGGTCGGGAATATCGGCGGCGTCCAAAAACACCTTGCCGTCCGTTTTCAGCTTCCCGAGCTCGTCCACAATCTTTTTGTCCCCTTGCAGGGAGCTTTCGGAAAGCCCCGTTACCGTTACGTCTGCGCCCAATGCGCCTGCGCACAGCCAAAATGAAGCGCCGGACCAGTCTCCCTCAACCTGAGCGGTGCCGGGAGACACATACTTCTGATTGCCGGGAATAAAATATCCCGTATCGGTTTTTTCGATTTTAATACCGAAGGTTTCAAGGGCGGACAGGGTCATATCTATATAAGGAAGGGACTCGATTTTTCCGTTTATCTTCAGGGTGCTGTCCCCGTCGCACAGGGGCAGGGCAAAAAGAAGCCCCGAAATAAACTGGGAGGAAACGTCCCCCGGCAGTTCATAATATCCGGAAAGGAGCTTTCCGCCCACACGCAGAGGGTCGGTCATCTCGTCGGAAACGGTACAGCCGTGACGGACAAGCTCCTGTGTCAGCGCCTTTATGGGTCGAACCTGAAGTCTCGTTCCCCTTACAAAGGCGCCCCCGTTTCCAAGTGCCGCGACGACGGGCAAAAGAAATCGAAGCGTTGACCCGGATTCTCCGCAGTCGAGGGTAGGTCTTTTAACGCTTTTCCCTTTTCCTATAAAATATCCGCCGTCGGAGTAGGAAATTTCCGTGCCCATTGCCCGCAGACAGCCTGCGGTAACGCTTATATCGTCGGAGCGGGTTTCACAGCGCACACCTGTAACGCTGTCGGACAGCGCCGAGCATATAAGGTATCTGTGCGCCATTGATTTCGAGGCTATTGCGCCGATTGACCCTTTCAGATTTTTTCCGTTTACAGTTACTTTCACAGCGAAGCCTCCAGTCCGAAAAACGCTTCCAATTTATCAACGGATACTCTTTTTACCGTACATTTTCCTATTTTTTCGGGGAGCACCAGCTTTATTTCTCCCCCCTCGGTCTTTTTATCGTTTCTCGACGCCTGCGCCATATCCCGGGGCGAAAACGGACATTTTTCCGTATGCCCGTACCTATGGAGCACGTCTTTTATTTTTTCGGCTGTGCCCTTTTCGCAAATTCCGTTGTTTTCCGCAGATGCGGCGGCAATAAGCATACCCATGGCGACGGCACTTCCGTGGGATATTTCAAAGCCGCTCAGCTTTTCAACGGCGTGCGCCGCAGTATGCCCGAAATTAAGGATAACCCGCTCTCCGGACTCCTTTTCGTCCGCCACAACCACGTCACGCTTTATTTCCACACAGCGGGCAATCATTTCGTCCTCGTTCATGCCGCAGGATAGCTTTTCAAAGAACGCTCCGTCACGGATAACGCCGTATTTTATAACCTCCGCCATGCCGTCGGAATATATTTCGGGAGGAAGCGTTCTGAGAAAGGGCGTATGGCACATTACAAGTGAGGGCTGATGAAATGCGCCCACCAGATTTTTCCCCGCCGTAATATTTACGGCGGTTTTGCCGCCCACGGAGGAATCCGTCATGGCAAGAAGCGTTGTGGGAACCTGCACAAACCTGATACCTCTCAGGTAAGATGCGGCGCAAAAGCCCGAAATATCTCCCGTAACTCCGCCGCCCACGGCGATTATTACGTCTTTTCTGGTAAGAGAGCTTTCCGCAAGAAAATCCAGTATTTTTTCATACTGAGAAATACTTTTGCTGTTTTCGCCCGAGGGTAGTATATATTCTGCCGTATCAAGCCCTGTCATGGCACGGGAAAGGGTTTGTCCGTGAAGCCTTTTCACGTTTTCATCGCATATAACCGCATACCGAACCTTTCCGAAAAGCTCATAAAGGCGCCCCGAAAGGGAGTTTATTACGTCGCCGATGAGAACGTCGTATTTTACGGATGCGGGCACTTCAACTTTTATCATACATTCCTCCGGGTTTTAATTAAAAATAATTATACTATTTTTCGCACCGCAAGTCAATATTTTACTAAGGCTCATTTTTCCTCTTTTCGTATAAAAAAGCTATTAACGGCAAAAATATCTATAACAGACGAAGAAAGGAAATTACAATATGAATAACGAACAAAAATCAAAAAAGCAAAACAACGTATTCGTCACACTTCTGGTTATTCTTATGACGGTTGCCGTAGTTGTGGCAATTGCGGGAGCCGTTGCAAAGAATCTCACCTCCCCCGAAAAGGCGGCAGAGGAAACCACGGGCAAAAAGACCTCCGACACGGCGGCGCTCCGTGAGGACAGAGTACACGACGCCGAAGAGGAGGTTACCCTGCCTCCCGAGGATTCAGAAAAAGTGAACGAAAAGGAACAGGAAGCGAAAGCGACAAAGGAAACTGAGCCGGAAACGGCGGCAAAGGACGCTTTTGTTGAGGAAAGTCTGCCCCAATTTACCTGCCCTGCAAGCGGCACCTTGCAGAAGGAACACAGCGTGGACGTTCCCGTGTTCTCCATTACCATGGAGGATTACAGAACCCACAACGGAGTTGACATATGCGCCGCCGTAGGGTCCGATGTGGTTGCCGCCGCAGACGGCACGGTTAAGGAAATATGGAGCGATCCCATGATGGGTAACTGCATTTCCCTGTCCCACGCCGGCAACGCAGTTACGACCTACAAGAATATAGGCGAACAGCTGCCTGACGGCATTGAAAAGGGCGTTTCCGTTCATGCAGGGGATCTTATTGCAACTGTGGGCGACACCGCTCTTGAGGAAATAGCCGAGGAAAGCCACCTGCACTTTGAAATGACCGTGGACGGCGCACCCGTCAACCCCAAGGACTATATCAGCTTTACCGGCGAACAGGACTTTACCGAGTAGAAATTATATTGGGGCGTTGCCCCAAGCCCCATTCAGGGGGATTTTTGAAAAAATCCCCCTGAAAACCCCTAAAAACTTAAAACAGGTAAAGGTTTTGGGGGTTCTCAGTACCTTTTTCCCTAAAAAGGTACTGAGCGGAGTGTGAGGCGGAGCCTCACGTTAATTCCCACATACCACGCGGCGCTTTGCAGCTTCTGTTGGGGCGTTGCCCCAAGCCCCATTCAGGGGGATTTTTGAAAAAATCCCCCTGAAAACCCCTAAA
>JAQXKW010000064.1 GCA_029010655.1 Clostridia bacterium
ATACAGGGGATACGGGCGAGGCGGATACTACCGCATCCGACTCTGTGAGTGAAGGCTAAGGAGGTTTTGTATGACACTGAAATCAAAATTCAATAAATCGGATTTGCGCTCGGCTTATAAGCTTTTGGTGGTATGTCCGTCCCTTGCGGTAACGGATACGCTGGCAAAGGGGCTTGTAATGAGCGCCGCCGTGATTGTCACCTTGCTTATAGCCGTTGTTACGGTATCCGCCGTAAAAAGACTCATAAGCCCGGGTATTAAGTATCCCGTGTGCCTCGCTATAACCGCATTTTCCGCTTCTCTTACGGAATTGCTCGTTAAAATATGCTTGCCCTCCGCCGCAGATGCGCTGGGCGTGTATCTGCCCGTGCTGGCAGTAAGCTGTATTGTGGTGCTGAAGCTTGAAGCCGCCCTTGAAACGCCCGTTGTCAGGGCGCTTGAGGACGCAGTTGTCACAGGCGGCGAATTTCTCGTGCTGATGCTGGGAGCGTCCTTTGTGAGAGAGCTTTTCGGAAAAGGCACGCTTGCCTGCGGCTTTGACGGAAGCGGCGGCATTGAGGTGTTCAAAAACGCACCTTTGCCCATTCTGGCGCTTCCCGCCGGAATATTAATGCTTGCCGCCTTCGGCACCGCCGTAATAAAAGCTTTTGAAAAAGCGAAAGCGAAAGGAGGAAACAGATGAATACCGTGTGGGTAATACTGGCGGCAATATTTGCCGATAATTTCCTTCTTGCAAGATTTTTCGGAATAGAATCGTTCTTTTCCGCCTCGGAAAAGAAATCCACCTCTCTTTGGTACGGCGTGCTTGTCACCGTAGTTACGGTGTCGGCAGGCACCGTGGCGGTAGTGCTTAACAAATTCGTGTTTGCACCCCTGAATATAGAGTATATGTCCACCTTCGTCACGGCGCTTGTGATTTTCTCGGTAATATGCGCTTTGCATATCCTTTCAAAAAAGGTGTCCGAAAAAGCATATAAGCGCATGAGCGAAAGCGTGCCCCTTTTGTCCACAAACTGCGTGGTAATGGGAGCGGTGCGCCTTTGTGCGGATAATTCTCTCTCTATGGGTAACAGTGTGCTGTTCCTTTTGGCGGCAGGGGTCGGCTTTACTGTCGCTTTGCTCATATTCAGCGCAGTACAGGAAAGACTTGAAAACGTCTCCTGCGTTCCTTCCTTTAAGGGACTTCCCATACTGCTTCTTTCGGCGGCATTTGCCGCAATGGCGTTTGCGGGCTTTGCCGGAATAGGCGCCTGAAAAGGGAAGGGAGATAAAATGCTGCTTGGAATAATTGTAACGGCGTCCGCCGTCTGCGTGCTTGCATTGCTTGTAGCCGTGTTTGTATCTGTGGGCGGCGGCGGAAAGACCGCCGAAAAGGAAATTAAAAAAGAGAAAATACTGGATTATCTTCCCGGAGATAACTGCGGCGCCTGCGGGTGTAAAACCTGCGCAGACCTTGCGGAAAAAATCGCCGAGGGAAAATGCTCTCCGTCCGCCTGCCTTTCCGGCGGCGCACCCGTGGCGCAGGCTGTGGGGGTTGTCGTAGGGCGTGAGGACGAAAACACAGAGCCTGTGCGCGCTCAGGTTATGTGCTCCTGTACAAATTCGACTGCGGCAAAAAAATACCGCTTCGATACGGATAGCGGAGAGCTTGACTGCGTGTCGGCAATGAGATTGGGCGGCGGCGAAAGAGAGTGCCGCTTTGCCTGTATCGGCATGGGAAGCTGTCAGAAAAGCTGTCCCTACGGCGCAATCAGTATTGTAAACGGCACAGCCTCCGTTGATTACAGAAGGTGTACCGGCTGCGGTATATGCACCGATGTGTGTCCCAAAAACCTTATTAAGATGATACCTTACGATACATATTATTGGGTGGGATGCTCCTCAAAGGACAGAGCCGCAAAAACCGCAAACAAGTGTAAGGTAGGCTGTTCAGGTTGCGGAGAATGTGAAAGAGCTTGCCCCGAAGGAGCCGTAACAGTAAAGGATAACGTGGCAGTAATTGATTACGCTGTCTGCACAGGGTGCGGCGCATGCTTCAGAGCCTGCCCCGAGGGAATAATATGGAAAGCGGACGCCGTGGGCGCCTCCGACCTCATATTCTCAAAAGGGAAATAATATATTGTAAACGGTACCTCCGCAAGTGCTTTCCCGCACCTGCGTAGGTACCGTTTTTGTGAGGGAGATGTTAGGATTTACCTCGTGCTGTAATGGGTGGAAGGCAGACGGACGGTTAGGGCTATACGGCGGCGAAGCCGCCGCACACCGGGGGGACGGAACATAGACGTGCGGCGACAGCATACCTCTGCCTCCCTTGTGTAAAGGGAGGTGGCACGGCGTATGCCGTGACGGAGGGATTGTTTCCCTACGTCACACCAAAGACAATCCCTCCACCACTTCGTGGTCCCCCTCCCTTTACACAAGGGAGGCAAATTAACCGTTCGCATTCACGCTGACGGAAGGTGCCATCAAACCGAACGTAGAGATTGCCGAGGGTACTTGTACCCCTGCAATGACAGGGGGCGTGCCGCCCCCTGTATGCGGCGGCTTCGCCGCCGTAAGCCTTCCCTTAATAAAGGGAAGGGGGACCGGCTCTGCCGGTGGATGAGTTGTGTCCTTACATTCAATTATCGCTTTATAAACGGCGAAAACTAAAACAACGGCGGGAGCAAGCCCCCGCCCTACTAAAAACCGTCCGCTTATCCGCTGACGGAAGGTGCCATCAAACCGCTCACAGAGATTGCCACGGGCGCTCCGCACCCTCGCAATGACAGCCCTGCGGGCTGTAAAGCGGCTTCGCCGCCGACCGCCACCCACCGACTGCCCCCTGACGCTACTTGCTCCTGTACCTCCGTGGGCGGCTTCGCCGCTGCCAGCCGCTAACCCCCAACCCCCGAATAATAATTTCAATAACATTTTACCGTAATTTGATACAAATATCTATTGAAAAAGCGGCGTAAGGGTAGTATAATTATATTAGGTAAATAATAAGTAAAAGGGATGGTCTCATATGATTTCCGAAAAGAAACCTGACAGCGCGGCATATTTTTTTCACGAGGGTACTAATTATAACGCATGGGAATACATGGGAGCGCACCGTGACGGAGACGGATACGTTTTCAGAGTGTGGGCTCCCAATGCGGATGCGGCATTTGTAACGGGGCTTTTCAACGGCTGGTCCGAGGACGACCCCATGTACCGTGTGGACGACGGCATATGGGAATGCAGGCTTTCAGGAGATCGCTTCGGCGACGGCTACAATTACAAATTCAAGCTGAAAAACGGCGGCAGGGACATATACAAGGCTGACCCCTTTGCTTTCTTTGCGGAGCTTCCCCCCGAAACTTCCTCAAGATTTTTCGAGCTGTCGGGATATGAGTGGCATGACGCAAAATGGCTCCAAAGCAGACGGAAAAAGTATACGCGAGAAGAAGTTATGCACCGTCCCGTAAACGTATATGAGCTTCATGCCGATTCATGGAAACGGCACGAGGACGGCACAAGGCTTACCTATCCGGAGCTTGCACAGGAGCTTGCGCCCTACGCAAAGCAGATGGGATATACCCACGTGGAGCTGATGCCCGTGTCGGAGTACCCCTTTGACGGGTCATGGGGCTATCAGGTAACGGGTTATTATGCTCCCACCTCCAGATTCGGAACTCCGCACGATTTTATGAAATTCGTGGATATTATGCACGAGGCGGGAATAGGCGTTATCCTTGACTGGGTGCCCGCCCATTTCCCCAAGGACGGACACGGTCTGTGCGAGTTCGACGGCGGCTATCTGTACGAGTATCAGGGAAAGGACCGAATGGAGCAAGCAGACTGGGGAACAAGACGCTTTGACGTGGGACGTCCCGAGGTTCAGTCATTCCTCGTATCAAACGCCGTCTACTGGGCGAAAATGTATCATGTTGACGGTCTGCGCATTGACGCAGTGGCGTCAATGCTGTACCTGAATTACGGCAAAAACGACGGAGAGTGGGTTCCCAATGTGTACGGGGATTCAAGATGCCTTGAGGCTATCGCCTTCTTCCAAAAGCTCAATTCCGCCATGGTAACCTATTTCCCCGATGTAATGACCATAGCGGAGGAATCCACCGCATGGCCCGATGTTACCACCTTCGACCGGGGAGGTCTGGGGTTTACCCTGAAGTGGAATATGGGCTGGATGAACGATACCCTGAGCTATGCCGTAGAGGATCCCTTGTTCCGAAAATATCATCACGATAAGCTCACCTTCCCCATGATGTACGCTTATTCCGAAAAATTTATATTGCCCATTTCCCACGACGAGGTGGTTCACGGCAAAAAATCGTTTCTGGATAAAATGCCCGGAGATTACGACATGAAGTTCGCAGGTGCAAGAACCTTTGCGGCGTATATGATGACCGTTCCCGGCAAAAAGCTGAGCTTTATGGGAAACGAAATAGGACAGTTCAAGGAATGGGACTATAAGGGAAGTATTGAGTGGTTTTTGCTTGACTTTGAAAAGCACGCAAGATTTCAGCTTTATATAGCCCGTCTGAACGCTCTTTATCTTAAAACACCGGCGCTGTGGGAACAGGACGACGGCTGGCAGGGCTTTTCGTGGATAGACGCAAACGACCGTGACGAAAGCATAATATCGTACAGAAGATACGATAAGAAGGGCAGAGCCGTAACGGTAGTGCTTAATTTCACACCTGTGCACCGTGAGGGACACAGAACGGGAGTGCCGACCCCCGGACTGTATGAGGAAATACTTGCCTCGGACAGCGAAGAATTCGGCGGAAGCGGAATTGAAAACAAAACCTTCAGAAGCGAAAAGGTCAAGTGGGACGGAATGGAAAATTCCGTGTTAATAGACCTACCGCCCATGAGCGCAGTAATATTCCGCCTTAAAAGAAAAACAAAATAATATAATGCAATATAGGGAGGATCGGACGTGTTCAGCAGAAAAAAAGAGTGCGTGGCTATGCTGCTCGCAGGCGGGCAGGGAAGCCGTTTGTACGCACTGACCCAGAAGGTGGCAAAGCCTGCAGTTCCTTTCGGAGGCAAATACCGGATTATAGATTTTCCCCTGTCAAACTGCACCAATTCGGGCATTGATACGGTGGGCGTGCTCACCCAGTATCAGCCGTTGGTGCTGAACGATTATATCGGTAACGGACTCCCCTGGGATCTTGACCGTACTTACGGCGGCGTAAAGATTTTGCCGCCCTATCAGGGAAGTCACTCGGCGGACTGGTACAAGGGAACGGCAAACGCCATATATCAGAATATCCGTTTCATCGAGAACTTCGACGCAGACTATGTGCTTATACTTTCCGGCGACCATATTTACAAAATGGATTACGCCAAAATGCTTAAATTCCATAAAAAGAGAGGCGCAGACTGTACTATTGCCGTAATCGACGTGCCCATAGAGGAGGCAAGCCGCTTCGGCATTATGTCCGTGGACGAGGAGCAGAGAATTTTCAAATTCTCCGAAAAGCCTAAAAACCCGGACTCCACAAAAGCGTCCATGGGTATTTATATATTCACTAAGGATAAGCTGGTGAAATACCTTACCGAGGACGCAAACGACCCTGACTCCTCCAACGATTTCGGAAAGAATGTAATTCCCGCAATGCTTGGGGCAGGGGAGAAAATGTTCGCCTATTCCTTTGAGGGATACTGGAAGGACGTGGGAACAATTCAGAGCCTGTGGGAGGCTAACATGGACCTGCTGGGCGACCACCCGGTTTTCTCCATGGACGACGAAAAGTGGAGAGTTTACTCAAGACATAATACCTTTGCTCCCCAGTATATAGGAGACGGGGCAAAAATAAAGAATTCAATAATCAGCGAGGGCTGCGAGGTGTACGGAACGGTGGAAAACTCCGTTTTGTTCGGCGGGGTAACGGTGCTCCCCGGAGCCGTAGTGCGTGACAGCGTGGTTATGAGCGGAAGCGTTGTGGGACGGGACGCTGTTCTTTCCTATTCGCTTATAGACTCAAACGTGGAAATCGGAGAGGGCGCCGCCGTGGGCGGTCCCGTCAGATGTAAAGAGGGCGTCACCGTTATAGGCGACGGCACAAAAATCGCCGACGGCGAAACCGTTGCCCCCGGCGCAATGATTCCCGATTTAAGATAACGAGAAATAATACGGTTGAAATGCGGTGCTTTCGGGCGTAGCACCCGGCCTTCAATCACGGTTTTCATGTGTCCCCAAAAGGGAGACAACGCCCCAAATGCAAAGAAAGGAACAGCTCCTATTATGAAAGCAGCAGGACTTGTATTTTCCAATATACACGACAGATGCATACCCGAAATGACCGCCAGAAGGACTATGGCGTCACTTCCCTTCGGCGGCAGATACAGACTTGTGGATTTCACCTTATCCAATATGGTGAATTCCGGCATAACCAAGGTAGGAATAGTCACACATAATAATTACCGTTCTCTTGTAGACCATATAGGCACGGGCAAGGACTGGGACCTTTCCCGCCGCTCCGGCGGCATAATGATTCTGCCGCCCTTTATCACGGCTTACGACAACCCCCGTGCAAACAAGCTCTATACCACAAGACTTGAAGCCATAATGGGCGTTATGGACTTCATAAACCACTGCGATGAAGAGCTTATCGTTCTTTCCGATTCGGACGTGGTATGCAACATAGACCTTGCCGATGTTATCGACTACCATGAACAGCACGGCGGCGACGTGACCATCGTTACAAAAAAAGTGAATTTTGCGGACAGCGCATTCCGCAACGCAGTAAACGTGATTTTCGCAGACGACGACGGAAAGGTAACGGATTTTATCGAGTCAACTCAGATGATGAACGGCGAGTTCGATATAAGCACAAATATACTTGTGTTCAATAAATCCTTCCTTCTGTCCCTTATCGATACCTCCATTGCCCACGGATATACGGATTTCTACCGTCAGGCGCTTCCTTATTGCATGTTTACCTCCGGCTATTACGTTTACAGATACGAGGGGTATTGCAGTGCAATCGGAAGCCTTTCCGAGTATTTCAAAATCAGTATGGAAATGCTGGACGATAAAACGAGGGATTCCCTTTTCGGAGTAAAGGAAAGACCCGTGTTTACGAAGGTCAGAAACATGGCGCCCACAAGATACGGCGAGGGGGCGCAAATCTCCAATTCCCTTATTGCAGACGGGTGCGTAATTGAGGGAGAGGTGGAAAACTCCATACTGTTCAGAGGCGTTAAGGTGAAGAAGGGGGCAAAAATCAAAAATTCAATACTTCTTCAGAACACAATAGTCCACGAAAACACAAGCCTAAACTGCATAATCTCAGATAAAAACGTGGTAATCATGGACGACAGAACGCTCTCGGGATATGAGACAATGCCCTTCTTCATATCGAAAGGAAAGATAGTTTAATGAAAAAAATATTATTTGCGGGAAGCGAATGTATGCCCTTTGCCGCAACGGGAGGGCTTGGCGATGTGCTGGGTAGCCTTCCTGCGGCGCTGAAAAAGGCCGGCGGAGACGACGTTGACGTAAGAGTGGTGCTTCCTCTGTATGCCGCAGTTGAGGAAAAGTGGAGAGCGCAGATGAATACCGTTGCAATCTTCGACGTTCAGCTTTCCTGGAGAAAACAGTATTGCGGCGTGCTGTCCCTTGAAAAGGACGGGGTACTGTTCTATTTCATAGATAACGAATATTATTTTAAGAGAGGGTCTCTCTACGGTCACTATGACGACGGGGAAAGATTTGCGTTTTTCTCCCTTGCGGTCGTTGAAATGATGCAGCATGTAGGCTTTTTCCCCGATGTTCTCCATGCAAACGACTGGCAGAGTGCTATGTCTATCGTATATCTTAACCTTAATTACAGACACCGTCAGGGCTACGAATATATAAAAACCGTTTTCACAATCCATAATATAGAATACCAGGGTCAGTACGATATGGCAATTCTTAACGACCTGTTCGGTATCGACTGGAAGTACTGCTCCATAATGGAGTGGGGCGGCTGTATGAACCTAATGAAGGCGGCAATAGAGTGCGCCGACAGAGTAACCACCGTCAGCGAAAGGTACGCCGGGGAAATACAAAGCCCCGAGTATGCCCACGGGCTTGAAAACGCCCTGAGAAAATACAGCTATAAGCTGTCGGGAATTCTTAACGGTATAGACTATAATTTCTACGACCCTCATACGGACCCGGATATAACGAAAAACTATATGTGGCGTTCCGCATATAATAAGCCGCAGAACAAAACGGCTCTCCAAAAGGATTTGTGCCTGCCGGAAAGCGACGCCCCCTTGTTTGCCGTAATATCAAGGCTTGTTTCCCATAAGGGAATAGACCTTGTGCGGGAAATCGCGTATAAGGCTGTAAGGGACAACGATATGCAGCTAATCGTTCTCGGCACGGGAGACGCTCATTACGAGAACTTTTTCAGAGAGCTTGAAGGCGCTTTCAGAGATAAGGTGCGCTCAATGATAATGTACGACAGAAAGCTGTCAAAAAGGATTTACGCCGCATCTGATTTTCTTATTATGCCCTCAAAGAGCGAGCCCTGCGGACTTTCCCAGATGATAGCTTCAAGATACGGCTCCGTTCCCATAGTCCGTGAAACAGGCGGTCTTTATGACTCAATAAAGGGCTATTGGGTGGAGGACGGCCAGGTGCGCGGCAACGGCTTTACCTTCTATAACTATTCTTCCGCCGAGCTTTACGACAGAATGCAGGCGGCAATGGGAGTGTACCGTGATGAGGAGGCCTTCAAAAAGCTCAGGAAAAAGGTGATGACTACCGATTTTTCATGGGAGTCCTCCGCCGCAAAATATTTGCAGCTGTATAATTCAATCAACTAAAAGGATACAAAAAAATGAACCAGAACCCTAACGCACGGGAAGTGCGTGAAAGCATTAAATCTAAGCTTTCAAGATATTTCGGAGCAACCCCCGAGGAAGCAACAAAGGAACAGCTTTACCGTGCCTGTGCAATGACCGTGCGGGACATTCTCAGCGAAAAAAGACAGAAGTTCAAAAACGAGGTAAACCAAAAGGGCGCAAAGCGTGTGTACTATATGTGCATGGAGTTTTTGGTGGGACGCTCCCTTAAAACGAACCTTTGCAATCTGGGGCTTACCGAGGAATACAGAGAGGCTCTCAGCCATTTCGGCACAACCCCCGAGGAGCTTTACGAGTGCGAGCCCGACGCAGGACTCGGAAACGGCGGTCTGGGCAGACTTGCCGCCTGCTTTATGGACGCCCTTGCTTCGCAGGATTATCCCGCAACAGGCTTTTCCATATGCTACGAATACGGACTTTTCAAGCAGAAAATAATGGACGACGGTCTCCAGGTGGAATTGCCCGATAACTGGCTCCCCGGCGG
>JAQXKW010000065.1 GCA_029010655.1 Clostridia bacterium
CGAGCCGTGCTATTGCCTCGTCGCGCTCTGCGTCGGAAAAGGCGTATTCCTGCTGTTTTCCCTTATAAACCTTGTAGAGAGGAGGCTGGGCAAGGAAAATATGTCCATCCTCAATAAGCTGTCTCATGTGACGGAAGAAGAACGTGAGAAGAAGAACTCTGATGTGAGAGCCGTCCACGTCCGCATCCGCCATGATTATGATTTTTCCGTAGCGTAGCTTTTTTATATCGAAATCCTCGCCGATGCCGCACCCGAGTGCCTGAATTATAGGCGTCAGCGACTGGTTTGTATATACCTTGTCAAGTCTTGTTTTTTCTACGTTAAGAACCTTACCTCTCAAAGGAAGAATTGCCTGGAAAAGGCTGTTTCTTCCCGTTTTTGCGGAGCCTCCTGCGGAGTCTCCCTCCACAAGATAAAGCTCTGTAAGCTCAACACGTCTGTCATTGCAGTCAGCAAGCTTTCCGGGCAGGGGACTGCCTTTGATTGCGGATTTTCTGGAGGTTTCCCTCGCCTTTCTCGCCGCCTCTCTTGCCCTGCTTGCGGCAAGACATTAATCAACGATTATTCTTGCGGTTGCGGGATTTTCCTCAAAATATTCCTCCAGCTTGTCCTTTACTATGTTATATACTATTGAACGGACAACGGAATTTCCCAGCTTTGCCTTTGTCTGGCTTTCAAACTGAGCGTCGGGCAGCTTTACGGAAACAACGGAAACAAGTCCCTCCACCACGTCATCGGGCTTTAAGTCGTCGTCCTTGTCTTTGAGAATTCCGGCTTTTCTTGCGTAGTTATTTACTGTTCTTTTCAGCGCCTCACGGAAGCCCACAACATGGGTACCGCCCTCAATGGTGGACATGTTGTTTGCAAAAGAATCTATTTTTGAATTGTAGCCGTCGTTATACTGGAGAGCTACCTCTGCCGTAATGTTTTTATCCTCGTCGGTAGCCTTCATGTATATAACGTCGTTATGGACGGGATTTGAGCGGCTCAGCTCCGTTAAATACTCAACAAACGACACCACGCCGCCCTCATAGCACAGGTCGTCCTCACGGGGATTCCCGTCGGAATCCGCTTTTTCGGGGCGAAGATCCTTCATAACTATGCGAACGCCTGCGTTAAGGAAGGTTTGCTCACGCATACGGCGAATAAGATAGTCGTAATCAAATATCACATCGTCGAAAATGTCGGCGTCGGGCATAAAGCGCACGTAAAGACCGTGCCTGTCTCCGCAGTCGCCTATGCACTCAAAGGGACGTACGGTTTTTCCCTTTTCAAAGCGCATGGTATATCTTTTGCCGTTATAGCAGTTGTCAACCTCCATCCATTCGGACAAAGCATTAACAACAGAAGCTCCCACGCCGTGAAGACCTCCGGATATTTTATAGCCCTCGCCGCCGAACTTACCGCCTGCGTGAAGCACGGTAAACACCACCTCAAGGGTGGGTATTCCCATCTTCTTGTGAATCTGGCTGGGAACGCCTCTTCCGTCGTCCTGCACGGAAACGGAGCCGTCCGCTTCAATGGTAACCTCAATATGCGAGCAAAAGCCTGCCATTGCCTCGTCAATGGAGTTGTCCACTATTTCGTAAACTAAGTGGTGCAGACCGCCGGAGGATGTTGTACCTATGTACATTCCTGGGCGTTTTCTGACCGCCTCAAGACCTTCAAGGACCTGAATCTGGTCCTCACCGTAGTTTTTTGTGATATTCGTGTCCGCCATTTGTTTTTCCCTTTTTATGTTTTTGTCTTAATTTTCAGCTTAACGGAAGCTCTGCCCGGCTAGTTAAAGTTTTTGCGGAAATGTGAGAGAAAATTACTTTTTGCTTTTTACCGTCCGAGGTAATAATAAAGGATTTGGGCAAATCGCTACCGGCGGAGCTTATTCTTCCGTCCCTTTGAGCTTTGCGGAGAAAATCCTTTGTTATTGCGGGAGTTACCGTATTATCTATATCGAAAATGCCCACAATATCCTTTTTTTTCACCGTCACATTTTCACCTGCGTGTAAAAACATATTTTTTCCTTTCCTGCCGCTTTCTTTAGTAAAGAAAGCGGCGCAAAGAAACCTATCCGTCTTTTCTAAAAAATTTTTCCGCCGGCTTCGCCGCCCTTAAATCAAAGTCCTCTTTTCGCGTCCCAATATGGGACGCGGGGATATTATTATTATATTTTTTCTTATCTTTTTCCCGCCATTAAGGCGGTCTGAGCTTTTATCCGCTTAAATGAAGCTTATCTTCCGTTCATTCTGAGAGGCATTACGAAAAGCGTATATTTTACAGGGTCCTTCTTTTCTTCGTCTCCCCCATTTGCCGCTTCAATGCAAATTCCCATAAGCGGTCCGTTCATTTTTATACAGACCGTTTCTGAGTCCTCTGCAACCTTCAAGGCGTCTACCAGGAAACGGCAGTTAAAGCCGATTACCAGCTCGTCGCCGTTCATGGAAACGGGGATTTCCTCGTAAACGCTTCCTCCCGTTGATGCAGAGGAAATTTTCAAGGTGTTTTCCGCAAATTCAAGCTTTATAAACGTCTTTGACGAGCTGCCGCCCAATTTATCCTCGGTAACTATCAAAGCCCTTTCTGCCGCCTTCAGAAACGTTTCCGTATTGACATATGCGCTTCTTTCAAAGGTTTCGGGAATAATCCGCTTATAGTTCATATATTCGCCGTCAATAAGCCTTGAAAAATACGTGTACTCGCCCACCTTGAAAATAACGTGCTTGCGGGCAAGGAAAATTTCCATATCGTCTTCCGTATCCTTAATGTTCTTTAGGGTCTCGATTAAAATTCTTCCGGGAACTATAAAGGATGCGTCGGGAGCGTCAGAGCCTATTTCGTATTCCGCATAGCCAAGCCGTGAGCCGTCACAGCCGACGCATTTCATTACGGAGTTTTCAACTGAAAAATAAACGCCGTTGAAAATAGGCTTTGCCGAGTTCTGCGCAATGGCAAAGGAGGTTTTCATAACAAGGCTTCTGAAAATATACTGGGGCAGCTTGTAGCTTCTCTCGCCTGTAAGGAGCGGAAGAGCGGGAAAGCTGTCTCCGGGAATTGAGCTTATTTCAAAAAAGCTGTTTCCGCCTGTTATCTTTGCGTGGTTTGCTTCGTCAATATCAATGGTAATTTCGCCGCAGGGCATACTTCTTACAATCTGAAGAATGTTCTGGCTGTTGATTATAAAGCTGCCGCCGCTCATAATTTTTGCGGGAACACAGGTGCGAAGACCCTTTTCCATATCGTAGGAGGTTATTCTGCACTCGCCCGGCTCATCTCCGGGGCACTCAAACAGAATTCCTTCGATAGATGCGATTGTATTTTTGCCGGGCGCAATAGACGCCGCAGGGATAAGAGCTGTAAGTAATTCGTCTCTGTCAAAAATGATTTTCATTTTTTCGCCTTTCTTTCTGTAAAACAGAAAAATAAATAAATAATAATTAAATAAAATAAGATATTAACAGTAGGTGCTGTTGAAAAGTCTTAAAACTGCCGATTTTCCTTAATTTTTTGGGAAATATATGCTTTATTTTTCAAAAAATGCCTTTTTATTTTCCTTTGAAAACTTTTCTTTCAAATACCGATTTTACAGAAATTTTCTCTCTTTGAAAATTCCGAAATTTTCAACAAAAGTATTTTGGAAATCTTTTCATTTGAAAACCCCTGAAAGTGCCGAAATTTTATTTCCGAAAGTAATACCTTTGAAAACCGTATTTTTTTAACCTTGCCGTCACTAAAGCCGAAAGGGGAGTTTTACTGATTTTTCAAACGGTTTTTCAAACGCTGTTGAAAAGTCTTTGAAAGCTCATTTTCCGGACTTAATTTCGGTGACGATTTCGATTATGTCGTTATTCAGCTTATCGTTTGTTTCCAAATCGGTTTCGATCATCTGAATGTTAGAATATACGGTGGAATGGTCTCTGTTCATCATTTTGCCGATTGCGGGAAGGGACAGATCCAGAACCTTTTTTATTACGTACATGGCTACGTTTCTTGCAGTTTTAATATCCTTCGTTCTGCTCTTTCCGAGAATCTGTTCCACGGAAACCTCATATTTTCTTGCGGTGACCTCAAGAATATTATCCACCGTTTCCGCCACCGGCTTATTTTCCCTGAAATATTCGGGAATTGAGGATTTTACCATTTCAAGAGTAATGGGAACGCCGTTTAGAAATGAAACTGCGCCGATTTTCTTTAACGCCCCCTCTATTTCACGGATATTGGAATTGAGCTTTTCCGCAAGGAAGGCAAGCACATCTGAGGGAATATTAAGATTTGCTTTTTCCGCTTTCTTTCTTATAATAGCAAGCCTCAGCTCATATTCAGGCGGCTGAACGTCCACTATCATTCCCTGGGTAAATCTTGTTTTTATCCTCTCCTGTAAGGTGTAAATTTCTTTGGGAGGACGGTCGCTTGTTAAGACAATTTGCTTTTT
>JAQXKW010000066.1 GCA_029010655.1 Clostridia bacterium
TTCTGCTCCGTCTCATACAGGCGGCAGACTACGATATTGAAGCGGCGGAACGGGGCATCATATATATTGATGAGATTGAAAAAATCGCAAGAAGAAGAGAAAACCGTTCCATTACCCGTGACGTATCCGGCGAGGGCGTTCAGCAGGCGCTTTTGAAAATCCTTGAGGGAACAGTGGCGAACGTGCCCCCGCAGGGCGGAAGAAAGCATCCCAATCAGGAATTTATACAGATAAACACGGAGAATATCCTGTTCATTTGCGGCGGCGCTTTTGACACGCTGGACAAAATAATCGAAAAGCGCAAGGGCAGCTCCGTTATGGGCTTCGGCGGCGAGGTTCAGACAAAGGAAGAAAAGAAATCCTCCGCAATTTTCAAGGACGTTACCGCCCACGATATAGTTAAATTCGGACTTATCCCCGAGCTTGTGGGCAGACTTCCCGTTATTGTGGGGCTTGAAAACCTTGACGAAAAGGCTCTTGTACGCATTCTCAAGGAGCCTCGGAATTCACTTACCAAGCAGTATAAAAAGCTGTTTGAAATGGACGGCGTTAAGCTGAAATTTGACGAAGCCGCTCTCACGGCTATTGCAAAGCAGGCTATTGAGCGAAACACCGGCGCACGGGGACTGAGATCTATTCTTGAAGAGCATATGACCGATATTATGTACGACATTCCTTCAAGAGACGACGTTGCAGAGGTGCATATAACCTCAAAATGTATTCAAAACGGGTCTTCCCCGAAAATTATCAAAAAAGCGCAGTAAATTATATAAAAAAACGGGCAATGCCCGTTTTTTTATACCCTTTCGTATTCCGAATAGAGATCTTCAAGAAGCCGTGCAAACTCGCACGGGTCGTACTGCGCTTCGTTGAATTTTCTAAGTCCTCTGCGGCACAGTGAATCCGCCGCAGACTTATCCTTCCTTGCAATAAGCTTCAGCATTTCATATTCCTCGGCGCTTTCCCTTTGGTTTTCAAGCCTTATTGACATCCACGGCTCGCGCTCTCCCGGATATATAAGCTTATCGTCCCCCGGCGGCAAAATGCTTAATTTATCCGCATTAAGGTGGGCGGGACAGCTTATTTTGAAGGGGTCGCAGTCGCTCTGATAGTCGTTCACCGTCCAATGGAGGTAGCCGTCAAGGTCATACAGATAATTTCCCCAATAGATATATCTTGTTGAAAGCAGGGGAATATCCATAAATCGGTTAATATACCCGTCTCTCGGGAAAAGGCACACATACTGCCATATTTCTCCGCCGGCTTTTCTTCTTTTTTCAAAAATTTCCCTGTTGTTTTCGTATTCGTCGCTTCTGGGAATCCATATATCCAAAGCGCCGTCAATAGGCGCGGCGGACACCGCATCGTACAGCTTTATTTCTGGAATTATCTCTCTTACAAAGCGTGCCAGCTCCTTGTAGGTTTCGGCGTTATATTCGTTAGGCTCGTCGGCAATGCCTATTGTGAACATGTCGCCTTCAAGCCAGCCCTTTTCCTTTAAGTGATTTCGCAGGGCTGAAAGGTGGCGTTTTAAGAAAGCTCTTGCCTGCTTTTCCCTCGAATCCATACCCATAACAAGTATTTCGTGGGAATCCCATGAACGGCGAAAGCCCACGCCGCCTAAGTGAAAAGCGTTAAAGCCCATGGAAAGAGCCTTTTCCACGTATCTGTCAAATTCATCGTAAACCGGCTCTTCATCACCGTTTATATCAGGAAAAGGCGCATTTACGTACAATCTGTTCTGGTGCTGTCTCCTCAGCATTGAAAGATACTTTGTTTCAAGCTCAAGGTATTCTTCACGGGACTGTACGCCGTGGTATTTTTTAATATTATGCAGGTTCAGCCCCATTACGATTTTCAGGGTCTCTTTAGGAAGGCTCCCTTTTACGGTAATATGGTAAGGGACAAAAACCGTCTCTGCCCCGTCCCTTATTTCAACGGTGCCGCTCAGCTCTTTTACGCCGCAGGGAACCTTCAGGGCAACATACACCGCCGCAACGCCCCGCACCGAACGTATTTCGCCGCCGTAAGGCTTCAAGCAGTCGTAAACCTCAAAGGGGGCTTTCCTTTCGGGAAAATGCTCCGACTCCCTTTCAAGTCCGGCGTTTGCTTCAACGGGTATTGCAATTTCCTCGTAAAGCTCCGCACCGTCGCAGGAAACCGTAATGCTTTCACCGTATATGCCGGTTAAAAATATCTGAAAGGCGGCAAAGCCTCCGGCACAGGCAGAAAAAACTGCTCTGTCGGAGGCTGTTTTATATTCGTAAACGTCTGGGTACAACCACTCAAAGCTGCGGCAAACTGTATAATTCATATTCACCTATGATTTTTAATTGCTAAATGCCTGTTTTTCTTTACTTTCACCGTAAAGTATGGTAAAATCAAAGAAAAGGCAGGTGTTCTTTATGAGTAAATGGAATAATAAAAATGTTCTCGTTATGGGAGACAGCATAACCTCCGACGGACGCTGGCAAAAGGAATTTGCCCGTCTGACCGGGGCAAATATAAAAACCCACGCATACGGCGGAATCGGTCTTATTGACATGATAGACGGTCTCGGTGCATACGAGGCTTTGGCAGGCGGCGATATGAGCTACGACCCTTTTACTGGCTGTACGGGTCCTTTCCGTCCTCTTTCCTATGAAGAAGTGGAATGGGCTGACCTTATAATAATTTTAGGTGCGTACAACGAGCGGCACATGGAATACGGCGTAAAAGGTGACATGTTCCCCCGTGAAAACACTCTCAGGGGGAAATTTGCCTATCTTATTGAGCGTCTTTTCGCCATGCTTGACAAGTGCGACAACCTTTCCTGCCGTGTTATGCTTGCGGCTCCCCACTGCATCGGAAAATACGACTGGGTAGATTCCGACGGGTACGAGGATTTTCCCAAGGGCTCGGGCAGAAGCCTTGAGACCATGGCAAACCTTATAAAGGAAATTGCGGGGGAATATAATCTTCCCTGCTGTGACCTGTGGCACACAAGCGGAATCGGGAAATTTACATGGAAAATCTATGCAAACTCTCCCGTTGTCATAAATCCCGATTACGACCCCGAAAAGGAATATGTCGCTCCTTACCCTCAGTATGCGGATCAAGCTCATCTTAACGATAAGGGCTATGCCCGTCTGGGCTCGTGCATTGCCGCATTTGCCGAAACAATCTGATAATTTTTATGTCAGGAGCATCCTGTCGTTATCAAGAGCTTTTCCGGATGCTTCCTTAAACTTTTCAAGGAGATTTTGAACTGTTACGTTTTTGCGTTCATTTCCGGAAACGTCATAGATGATATTTCCGTCAGCCATCATTACGGTTCTGTTGCCAAGCTCTAAAGCCGACTGCATATTATGGGTAATCATAAGGCAGGTGAGCTTTCCTTCTTCAACGGTTTTTACGGTGAGATTGAGCACCTTTTCAGCCGTTCCCGGGTCAAGAGCCGCAGTATGCTCGTCAAGCAGGAGAAGCTTCGGCGGGTTTATGGTCGCCATCAAAAGGGTAAGTGCCTGACGCTGTCCGCCGGACAGAAGTCCCACAGGGTGGCTCATTCTGTCCTCAAGACCCATGCCAAGCTCTGCCAGCTTTTCTCTGAAAAGCTTTTTATCCGCCTTTGATACGGCGGAAAGCCAGCCTCCGTGACCTGCGGCGAGAGCTAAATTTTCTTCAATGCTCATGCCGGGCGCGCTTCCCCTCATAGGGTCCTGAAAAATTCTTCCGATGGTTTTTGACCGTTTATGGGAGGGCTTAAAGGTTATATCCTCTCCGTCAAGGACGATGCTTCCGCTGTCGGTAAGATAGTCTCCCGCAATTACGTTGAAGAGCGTAGACTTTCCGGCGCCGTTTGCGCCGATAATGGTGATAAAATCGCCTTTTTTTACTTCAAGGGACAGCCCGTTCAGGGCTGTTTTTTCGTCGGGCGTGCCTGGGTTGAAGGTTATCTTCAAATCAGATAAGCTGAGCATTACTGCACCCCCTTTGCCCTTTTATGGGTAAGTCTTCTTTTAAGCTGAGGATACTGCTTTTTCAGATAGGGTCCCGAAATTGCTATAATTACAATTACTGAGGACACAAGTTTGAGCATAAATGCAGGCATATCGAAGCGGAGCGCCACCGTATATACAAGTCTGAAAACAAATGCGCCCAGCACGGCGCCGACAGCTCTCACCGCTATTTTTCCTCTGCCGAGAAAAGCTCTGCCCACAAGGAGGGACGCAAGAGCAATAGTTACCATGCCGCTTCCGATGTCGATATTTACGCCCTTTTGGGACTGCGCCAAAAGACAGCCTGAGAGGCCTGTGAAGGCATTGGCGATACACAGGCCCACTATGGTTGTAACAACCGGATTTATTGAGGAGGAGCGCACCATGTCAGGGTTATTTCCCGTTGCACGTATTGCAAGCCCCAGCTTTGTCCGCAGGAACAGGGACAGAAATACCACTACCGCCGCAACGGCAATAAGCGCTACTATCAGCCTGTATTCTCCCGACAAAAAGGTTCCCTCAAGCGCCGATTTCATCTTAGTGAAAACGGTTTCCGTCTTATTCATATTAAGCAGGGACGAATTCCCCATAACCGCTATATTTACCGAATACAGCGCCGTATTGACGATAATACCCGACAAAAGGCTGTCTATACCGAATTTGGTTTGGAGCAGTGCCGTAACAAGACCGGAGGTCATACCTGCCGCCATTGCCGCAACAATGGCAAGATAGGGGTGCCCCGATATTGCCACAACTGCGCCTACCGACGCTCCCAAGGTGAAGCATCCGTCGGTTGACAGGTCGCACACGTTTAACATTGAATAGCTTAAAAACAGGGCAAGGACTGTCAGCGAGCTGATTAATCCCAGCTCCAGTGCTGTTTCAAGCAGACTTAATACCGTTTCCACTTATAATAATCTTCCTTTTTATTTTACTTCGTCAAAGCTTTCTGCGGTTGTGATTTTCTCAACCTTTGTGCAGTTGGGGGCAAACGCCTTTTCGATTTCGTCAAAGTCGAAGCCCAATTTCTCGCAAATTTCCGTATTTACCGTTGCAGTACCGTTATCAAAGGTCATAACAGCAACGTCGCCTGCGTTCTTGCCGTTAATAAGAATATCGGCAATCATATTGGCGGTTTCCTTGCCGAGGTTTGCGTAGTCAACGCCGTAGCCGAGGAATGCGCCGTTGAGAGCGAAGGAGTCAGCACCTGTGTAATGAGGGATTTTTGCGTCTGCGAACTTTTCGTAAATGGAAAGCTCCGCCTGCATAATGGTGTTGTCTGTGGGTGTAAATACTGCGTCAACCTTTTCGGCAATAAGTGCGTCTGCCGCAAGGGTTACTTCATCAACGGTGGTTCCGGTCTTTTCAACGTACTCGATTCCCTTTTCGTCAAGGTACTTTTTAGCGTCTGTGATAGGTGTTGCGGAGGAGTCCTGACCTACGTCATAGAGAAGACCGATTTTCTTAGCGTCGGGATTTGCCGCAAAGATAAGGTTAAGTATTGCGGTGGTATCAAGGTAGTCGGAGGTGCCGGTAATGTTTGCGCCGGGCTTTTCAAGAGACTCAACAAGTCCTGTTGCCAAGGGGTCGGAAACTGCGGCGAACACAACGGGTGTGCCGCTCTCCTCGGTGGCGGTCTGCATTGCCATTGCAACGGGAGTTGCAACGCCTACCATAAGGTCTACATTTTTGGATTCAAAGTCCGCTATAATCTGGGACATTACGTTTGCATCTGCGTTACAGTTATCGTAATCGATTTCAAAGGTAACGCCTGCTTCATCGCCTTTTACTTTAAGCTGTGATTTAATGTTGTCAACAATCTGGTTGAGAGAAGCATCGTCTACGTAGTTGCATACGCCTATCTTATAGGTCTTTGCGTTATTATCCGCACCGTTATTATCGGTTTTCTCTGCTCCGCAGGAGGCAAGGCTCATTGTAAAGAGAACTGCAAGTATTATAGCTATAAATTTTTTCATGGTTTTAATTCCTTTCAAATGTAAAATTATTATTGTTTTTAGATTGCTTGATGACCGTGTTCAGCTTTGAGCCTGCCATCGTTTTGCAAGAATATACATAATTTCCTCCGAAAATACAAAAAATCCTGTCTCGGCTTTATCTGCCGGGACAGGAATAAAATTTCCTGCGGTGCCACCCTGCTTGACGTGAAAACCACGCCCACTCTACGCATACTGACATATGCAGCCCATTTTTACGGAGAGGCAGTTCCGTCTCACATACTCCCGAAATCCGGTTTCTGCTCGCCCTCAGAAGTCCATTCGGCTTAATTGCTCTGCCGTGCTCTCACCGTACACACAGCTCTCTTTGAAAAGCAGAGATAAGCTTACTCACTCTTCATCAACGGTTTACTAAAGCATATCACACTATTTTTTCTTTGTCAATAGTTTTTTGAATAATTTTTTTCGAAAAATTGCAAAATCCGATTTTCATTTTGCCCTTGTTATCAGTATATGCGACTTTGAATTTTTTACCCTTTTATTTTCAGCGTTCTGAGATATTCTTTCTGCTCGGGAGTGATACGGTAGCTTTCGCACGACTTTTGTATGGCTTTGTTATGGGTCCACGGGGAAAGTCTTTTCTTTTCAATATATGGAACGGTTTCCTCCCATCTCTTTGCCAGAGCGGTTGCGAAAAACCACGCTGTCATCATATTAACATAGTATTCCTCGCTTAAAATCCCTGCGGGAATTTCGAGATATTCCCTTTTGAAATCATCATCAAGATAGTGGCACATAAGCATTTCCATGCCGAAGCGGCAGGTATAGGTTTTATCGCTCCCCGTCCACTCATAAATTTTTCCAATGAGCCTGTCTTTATTCCTTTTGAAGCATTTTGGGGACATTATATCGCACACCGCCCAGTTATCCACATACGGCAAAAACTCTTCAAGGCAGCTTATACACTCATCGTAATCCTTGATTTCCGAGATAAGGAGCCCGTTGAGCATATCCTCATCGTAATATTTATGGGGCAGTTCTTTTATAAAAGCCGTGTGCTCCGTGTCTTTTATGTACTCCTTTGCAAGTTTACGTGCGACGGGCACTCGCACGCCTATAAACCTTTCACGGGGGACGTTGGGGGTCAGCTTTGCCTGAAAATCGGCGTATTCCTTATCCTGAAGCTCAAAAAGTCTCTTTTGTATATTCATTATATACCGCCTTTCTCAACATCTTGTATGATAAACTAAAAGCTGCCGGTTGTCAACAGCATATTTAGGTTGACTTTATCCTAAAATATGGTATAATTACCTTACGGAGGTGGACGTATGAACATTAACACAAGTCAAATAGTTTCGATTTCCGAGGCAAATCAGAATTTTTCAAGAGTTGCGAGGATAGTTGACAAGGCGGGAAGCGTTGTTATTTTCAAGAACAACAAGCCCAAATACCGTCTCACCGACATTGAGGACGACGGTGAATTTCAGATTACCGATGAGGAAAAGCTGGGAATTGCTTCTTCAAGAGTTCTGAGAAAATACAAAAAGGCATTGGAGGAGCTGGCAAAATGATTGCGTTTACGAAAAACAAGCTGTTGCTTCTCCACAAGATGGCTTTGCAGACTCCCGGAGGAGATTTTTCAATTAAAGATAACGTCTGCATCGACAGCATGCTGGACGAGGCTTTTAACACGGACAAATACCTTACAAAGGAGGAAAAGGCGGCGTATTTAGGGTTCAGCATAATTACGAAGCAGCCTTTCGCCCTTGAAAACACCGGCGCGGGGATATACATAATGCTTTCTTTTCTTGAAGTGAACGGGGTCAAAATGAATCCCGAAACAGAGGAAGTTGTTGAAATAGGTCGAGGCATTGCCGATGGCAGGATAGACTACGAGGGTGTTCTTAACTGGATACAGGAAAAAGAGTTCAGATAAAAAAAGACGGGGCTGGCGCAGGTGATTTTCATGGCGACAGCCCCGTCAGCGGCTAGCGGCTAGCAACTAGCGGCTGGAAGTCAGCGAAAAGAAAGCGGAGCACTGCTCCGCTTTTGTCATTGTACCATTATTACAGTAACAGCATTTATTAATCCTGTGACCTTTCGGCAAGGGCGTTATGGTACTTCTGATAGAATTCTTCAAAATACCCGCCGTCAAGGGCGTCTCTTATTTTCTGCGTCAGCTCGTTATAAAACCACAGATTATGGGTTACTGCGGCTCTCATGCCCACAGCCTCCTTTGCCTTAATAAGATGCCTTATATACGAGCGGCTGTGGCGGCGGCAGGTGGGGCACTGGCAGTTCTCGTCTATGGGGCGCGGGTCTTTAGCATATTTTTCGTTCATAAGATTTACCTTGCCGTGCCAGGTGAACACGTTTCCGTGGCGTGCGTTTCTTGAGGGCATTACGCAGTCAAAGAAATCTACGCCCAGATGCACCGCTTCGAGAATATTCTGCGGCGTTCCCACCCCCATTAGATAACGGGGTTTATTTTTCGGCATGTAAGGCTCCACGGCGTCGATTATCCTATACATTTCCTCCGCTTCCTCGCCTACGGCAAGTCCGCCGATGGCGTAGCCGTCAAGGTCAAGCTCCGCTATTTTCTTCATATGCTCAATGCGCAAATCCTCGTAGGTGCTTCCCTGATTTATGCCGAAAAGCATTTGCTTCGGGTTCACCGTATCGGGGAGACTACTCAGCCTTGCCATTTCATTTTTGCACCTGACAAGCCAGCGGTAGGTTCTGTCGCAGGAGGCTTTTGTGTAGTTATACTCCGCAGGATTTTCCACGCACTCGTCAAACGCCATGGCGATAGTTGAGCCTAAATTTGACTGAATCTGCATACTTTCCTCGGGTCCCATAAAAATCCGTTTTCCGTCTATATGGGAAGCGAAATACACGCCCTCCTCACGGATTTTTCGGAGAGAGGACAGAGAAAACACCTGAAAGCCGCCGCTGTCCGTAAGGATAGGGTGCTTCCAGCCGGTAAACTTCTGAAGTCCGCCCATATCGTGCACAAGTCTGTCTCCCGGACGCAGATGCAGATGATACGTATTTGAAAGCATGACCTGGCATTTTACGTCCTCCAGGTCCCATGCGTCAAGTCCGCCCTTTATGGCGGCGCAGGTGGCTACATTCATGAAAAGGGGTGTTTCTATTACCCCGTGGGGCGTTTCAAATCTTCCGCGGCGTGCTCTGCCGTCCTGAGTTAATAATGTAAACATAAAAATTCCTTAATTTATTCTGTCGAATTGTCTGTCTATTGACGTTTTTTTGATTTCAAACGCCACGGGTCTGCCGTGGGGGCAGGTTTTTATTACGGCGCCTTTTTCGTCAGGCTCGGTTAAAAGTCTGTCGCAAATCCATTTTATATGGTCGGCTCCGTACACCCTGCCGCCCTTTATTGCCGCCTTACAGGACGCCTGATACAGCTTTGCTTCAAAGTATTTTGCTTCCGCCGCCTCAATGGAGCCGGTTGTTTCGGCAAGGTCTGAGAGCAGCTCCGTTATCATGCTTTCCGCCGCATCTCTCCCCACTTCCTCGGGGATTTCCGAAACCACTATTTCATGGGATTTTTCGTCGTATGTTATACCGAAGCCGATGGCGCTTATTTTTTCGTAATACTCGTCCAGGGCATTTTTTTCCGCATCGCTGATTTGAGCCCTTAGCGGATAAAGGAGCATTTGACCTCTCCTTG
>JAQXKW010000067.1 GCA_029010655.1 Clostridia bacterium
CGGCGGGAAAAGGGCTCCTTGAAGAATGCAGAGTCCTGGGCGGCTGTGATACGGGTGATGCAAAAATCACAAAGGGCTATAATCTGCCCTGTAAATATGTGATACATACGGTAGGTCCCGTATATAGGGACGGCAGTCACGGAGAAGAAACGCTTCTTCGGTCGTGCTACCGAAATTCCTTGCAGTTAGCCTTGGAATACGGGTGCGAATCTGTCGCTTTTCCCCTGATTTCCTCGGGGGCGTACGGCTATCCAAAAGATCAGGTTCTTAAATTCGCCATTCAGGTAATAAGCGAATTTCTGTTTGAACATGAACTGACGGTGTATATCTGCGTCTATGATCGCTCATCTTATGACTTCAGTAAGAAGCTGTTTTCGGAGATAAGCGAAATCATCAATGATGATGATGTCGAAGATGATGATATCGAAGGGTATGGCAATAATCGCTTTGAAGACTGCGAGATTTTCGATTCCGAACCGTTCTTTGATAAACCTGCCCTCAGGGAGTGCATTCCTACTCCTAATATGGCGGCTCCGTACAGCTCGGAAAGCTGCAGTGCAAAGGGAAAAACTCTTAAAGAGTACATGGAAACGATGGATAAAACCTTTGCGTACAAGCTGTTTGACCTGATTGACGAGCGAGGTATGACCGACGTTGAGTGCTATAAAAAAGCCAACGTGGATAAGAAAACTTTCTCAAAAATCAAGTGTAATCCCAAAACATATAAGCCGTCAAAGCAGACAGCCGTTGCTTTTGCAATAGCGTTGCGGCTCAATCTTGAGGAAACTCAGGATTTGCTTGCTTCCGCAGGACTTACATTGTCCCGCAGCTTCGTTTTTGATAAAATAATCCGTTATTTCATTCAAAAAGAGGTATATGATATTTTTGAAATTAACGAGGCGCTGTTTGAGTTCGACCAGGTTCTGTTGGGAGTGTAAATAAGTCTCCCGACAAGCGACCATTTCAAATTAATAATTCACTATAATGTGATTGTAAGGCTGAGATGCCGGACAGTCACATTATTTTTTAGGAGGATTTATTATGGAAAACAACAAAACGGAGCTGGTATTTATTCTTGACAGGAGCGGTTCCATGTCGGGGCTTGAGAGCGACACTATCGGCGGTTTCAATTCTATGATTGAGAAGCAGAAGAAACAGGACGGCGAGTGTTTTGTTTCGACCGTGCTCTTTGATGATGTCAGCAAGGTTTTGCACGACCGTGTGAAACTCCACGACATCCCAAAGATGACCGACAAAGATTACACAGTCAGAGGCTGTACCGCACTTTTGGACGCCGTGGGCGGCGCAATTCACCATATCGGCAACATTCATAAATACGCCCACCCCGAGGATGTTCCGGAGCATACCGTGTTCGTTATTATAACAGACGGTATGGAAAACGCAAGCCGCCGCTATACCGCTGAAATGATTAAGCAGATGATTGAGCGTCAAAAGACAAAGTACGGCTGGGAGTTTCTGTTTATAGGCGCAAATATTGACGCTGTGGCGACTGCGGCAAGCTTCGGTATAGACCGTGACCGTGCGGTAGATTACAATGCGGACGCAAAGGGCACCGAAATCCTCTATGATACTGTTGCCGAGGCGGTGTGCAATGTGCGAAGCAACAAACAGCTTGAGGAAGAATGGTGCGCCCCTATTGCCAACGATTATAACAACCGCGGGAAAAATAATTAAGGGACGGGTTTATGTATATATCCTTTCCTTATGCGGTTCCTCCGCCGCTAGCCGCTAACCGCAACTACTGAAAACAGGCTGTCATTTATGACAGCCTGTTTTCATATTATCTTTGACGCTCTTTCCTCGTAGCCCACCGTTTCAACGGTGCCTTTGCCGTTGGTGATCTCCTTGACAAGAGCCGTTATTTCGTCTTCACGCCACGCTTCAATCGCCGCCGTTACGGTAACATTTTCCCCGAATTCCGAGCCGTCCTCCGAGGCACCGATAGCTTTCAGCTGTACGGTCAGTCTTTGGTAATCCGAGTAGCCCACCTTAATCTTCATTACGGCAAAATCCTCGCTGACGGCTATCCCCGCCGCATCAATCGCCGACTTTGCGGCGGCGCCGTATGCACGGACAAGCCCGCCTGCGCCTAAAAGCGTGCCGCCGAAATATCTTGTTACCACCACGCATAAATCGGTCGCTCCCGACATTTTCAGAACATTCAGCACCGGCATGCCGGCTGTGCCCTGGGGCTCTCCGTCGTCGGAATATCTCGCCCGTGCGCCGTTGTCAATATAGTATGCCCATACGTTGTGGGTTGCGTCGGAATATTCCTTTTTCTTTTCTTCGATAATTGCCTTCGCTTCTTCCTCTGCCCGGACGGGGGCGGCATAGCCTATAAATACCGATTTTTTTTCTTCAAGCTCCGCCACGGCGGCGCATTTAAGGGTTATCCGTTTATTCGTCATAAATATAATCCTTAATCCTTCCGTAGAGCTTTTCGTCGCAGGTGAAGGTCACCTTAACGGTGCTGTCAAGATAATCGGCGGTAACGCTTTCGCCGTCACGGTAAATCTGATTAAGAAGGGACATTTCACTCTGCGGCAAAAGCACCGTCACCGTGCGCTTGCCCTGACGGCACAGGGACTCAAGGTGTCGTGCGAAATCGTCCGTTCCCTCGCCGGTAAGCGCCGAAATAAATACGAATTTTGAGCCGGAGGCGGCGGCAATCCGCTTCATCTGAGCAAGGCGCCCGGCGTCCTCCACCTTGTCGCATTTGTTGAATACGTAAAGGGTAGGCTTGCCCGATGCATTAAGCTCCGAAAGAAGATTTTCCGTTATAATCATTCTGTCCGCAAAATCTCCGTCGGAGGCATCGCAAACGATAATGAGAATGTCTGCAAGTCTCGCTTCGTCCAGGGTACTCCGAAATGCCTTTATCAGATGGTGGGGCAGATTTTTAATAAAGCCCACCGTGTCCGTCAGCAGGATTTTTGTCCCTCCGGGCAGTTCATACTGCCTTGTGGTAGGGTCAAGAGTGGCAAACAGCCTGTCCTCCGCAAGAATTCCCGCACCTGTCAAAAGGTTCAAAAGGGTGGATTTTCCTGCGTTGGTATATCCCACAATAGCGCATTTTGTAATGCCGGAACGCTCTCTCGCCTGACGGACGGTGGCACGGTTTTTCTCCACCTTCCGCAGTTCTTCCTCAAGCTGTGCAATTCTTGTTTTCAGGCGGCGGCGGTCGATTTCCAGCTTTGATTCGCCGGGACCTCTTGTTCCGATTCCGCCTCCCAGCCTTGACATGTCCTTGCCTTTGCCCATAAGTCTGGGAGCAGTATATTTGAGCTGTGCCAGCTCTACCTGCAAGCGACCCTCTGAGCTTTGCGCCCGCATTGCGAATATGTCGAGAATAAGCATACTGCGGTCAAGTACCGATACCTCGGTCTCGATTGCGTTTTCGATTTCTCTTATCTGCGAGGGAGAAAGCTCAAAATCGAATACCACAAGCTGTGCTCCCGTGTTTTTGCATGCGTCGGAAAGCTCTGCCATCTTGCCTCTGCCTATCCCGAAACGGGGGTCGGGGGAGGGTCTCATTTGCGTAATAATAGCCGCAACGGACGCGCCTGCCGTGTCAAGAAGTCTTGATAATTCTTCAAGAGAGGAGAGACATTCTGCCTCGCCGCCCTGGGGAAAAACAGATACTGTAACAGCCTTTCTTACGGCAGAGGGAGCCACCTCGTGCAATTTGTTTCTTTCTTCTTTATCTTCAATCGGTTCTTCCTCTTTTACAGAGGTTTCAAAAACCTCAATATAAAAGGGAAGACCTTCGGGAATATTGTCTTTGTCCATAAGCCTCCATGAAAAAACCGGAAAAGGGTAAACCCTTTTCCGGTCCTGTTTGATGCGTAATTATTTTGCTGCTTCGAGACGCTTCTTGAACTTGTCAACACGGCCGCCTGCATCAACAAACTTCTGTTTGCCGGTGAAGAAGGGGTGGCACTTGGAACAAACTTCAACTCTGATCTCGCCGTTTGCATCGCCCTTTGTGGAACGGGTTTTAACAGTTTCGCCGCAAGCACAGCGAATAGTTACTTCCTTGTAATCGGGATGAATTCCAGTCTTCATTATTTTATCTCCTTGAGTAATTTTCACAGTACATTGAATTCTAACACATTTTTAATAATAAGTCAAGATAATTTTTGTATTTTTTCAAAAAAGAAAGGCGTTGATAAAAGCGGCGGTGTGTGGTATACTGTCAGTAACTGTATAAGAGGTGGCAAAAATGAATAATCAGATGTATTTTTTCAAAGAAATTTGTAATATTCCGCACGGCTCCGGCAACTGCCGCGGCATTGCCGATTATATTGTGGGCTTTGCCGAAAAAAGGGGACTGCGCTATATACGTGACAATTCAGATAACGTGATAGTGTTCAAAAAGGCGGCAAAGGGACGTGAAAACGACCCTGCCGTAATGCTTCAGGGGCATACGGATATGGTGTGCGAAGCCGAAAAGGGCGTGGATTTTGACTTTCTTTCGGATAAAATCAAGCTTTTAGAGGACGGAGATATTATTACTGCGGACGGAACGACTCTGGGAGCCGACGACGGTGCGGCAGTAGCCCTTATGCTATCGCTCCTTGACGACAGCACCCTTGACGCACCCTCTCTTGAATGTGTGTTTACCACCGATGAGGAGGTGGGAATGTTAGGTGCGATTGATATTGATTTGTCAGAGTGCCGTGCAAAATATCTTATTAATGCGGACAGCGAGGAGGAGGGCGTATTCACCTGCGGCTGTGCCGGCGGCATATGCGTAGATTTTTCCGTTCCCGTCACCCGTGAGACAAAATGCGGTGATTTTGTAAAGGTCAGCGTTTCGGGACTGCTGGGGGGACACAGCGGCACGGAAATAAATAAGGGAAGACTTAACGCAATAAAGCTCCTGGCAGGTATTCTTTCGGAGGATGACAGAATAGTCAGCATTGAAAGAGACGGCAAGGATAACGCCATTCCCGCAAGGTGCGACGCCGTTGTATACGGTGACGGCGAGAAAATAAAAGAAAGATTTTCAAAAATCGGCGATTTGGGAAGCGAAAAGGAAGTAAAGCTTGAAATATTGCCGGCTGATAAGGACACCTATGAAGTGCTGACGGAGGAGTCTCAAAGGAGAGTGCTGGAATTTTTGCGTGAGGTGCCCTTCGGCGTCAGAAAAATGTGCGAGGAGCCCGCAGGGCTTGTTCATACCTCCGACAATATGGGAATTATTAAAACATTTGAGGACAAAATTTGCGGAACTTTGTCC
>JAQXKW010000068.1 GCA_029010655.1 Clostridia bacterium
GTCCGCAATGTTATAGATTTCGGCGCATTCGTTGACATAGGCGTTCATCAGGACGGTCTCGTTCATGTGTCCGAAATTTCCGACAGGTTTATACGCCACCCCTCCGAGGTGCTTTCCGTAGGCGATATTGTCACCGTGAAAATCAAGTCCGTTGACGCCGCAAAGGGCAGAATCGGACTTACTATGAAGGGAATCTGACATATTTTGCCCCGAATGTAAAAATTATGCGTGTTTGTACTTGATTTTTACGTGTTTTTCGGTATATAATATATTAGTTAAATTAATAAGTATCCAAAAAGGAGACAGAAAATGTTAGTCAATGCAAAAGACATGCTTCAGAAAGCAAAGGCAGGGAAATATGCCGTAGGTCAGTTCAACATTAACAACCTTGAGTGGACCAAGGCGGTTCTTCAGACTGCACAGGAGCTGAACAGCCCCGTAATTCTCGGCGTTTCCGCAGGCGCAGGCAAGTATATGTGCGGCTTCAAAGTAGTTGCAGACATGGTTAAAGCCATGGTAGACACTATGGGCATCACCGGTCCCGTTGCGCTCCATCTGGACCACGGCACCTACGAGGACTGCTACAAGTGTATCGATGCAGGATTTTCCTCCATCATGTTTGACGGATCCCACTATCCCATCGAGGAAAATATCGCAAAAACCACCGAGCTTGTAGGCGTTTGTGCCGAAAAGGGTCTTTCCCTTGAGGCTGAGGTCGGAGCTATCGGCGGCGAGGAAGACGGCGTTGTAGGTATGGGCGAGTGCGCAGACCCCAACGAGTGCAAAATGATTGCAGATCTGGGCGTTACCATGCTTGCGGCAGGTATCGGAAACATTCACGGCAAATACCCCGAAAACTGGGCAGGTCTTTCCTTTGAGACTCTGGACGCTATCCAGCAGAAAACAGGCGATATGCCTCTGGTTCTTCACGGCGGCACGGGTATCCCCGCTGATATGATTAAGAAGGCTATTTCTCTGGGTGTTGCTAAAATCAACGTAAACACGGAGTGCCAGATTGCATTTACCGCGGCAGTTCGTGAGTACATTGAGGCAGGCAAGGACCTTCAGGGCAAGGGCTTTGACCCCAGAAAGGTTCTCGCTCCCGGCACCGAGGCAATTAAGGCTACCGTTAAGGAAAAAATGGAGCTTTTCGGCTCAGTAAATAAGGCGTAAGTTATAGCTGTAAAAGGCTGTGACCGGCAGACATATAAAAAGCTGCCGCCGTGATTTTCTCACGGCGGCAGCTTTTTTCTTTTTCACTCTCCGAAGCGGAGCGCATCGGAGAACGGATTATAAAACTGCAGGTTCATCAGTCATAAGCCACTGTGACTTCGTCGAACGGAACGAGCAAAGGATTTTCGGCGGCGTTAAATCCGTCGGGAACGGGCAGATAACAGGTTCCGTAATAGCCGATGTACGCTCCGGTTTCCTCATCGTATTTGTCAAGGGCGGCCCATACATACATATAGCTGTCCGACTGCGGTAAGGAATTCTCGTTCAGCGCATCGTTAACAAGCTCTGCTATCGCTTTGTTCAGCGAATATTTGCCGGACTTATTATTTTCGCTCTCCCACAGGTCGGAATCGAAGGTATAGTATTTGCCGTCCTGAGACAGCTCCATATGAATATTGAAGTTTTCCGCTTCTTCGATTTTTGCGCTGTCTGAGGCAATATTAACGGCGGCTTTCACGTCGTCGGTTTTCTGTGTTTTGAAGTATGCCTCCAAAATCAAATCAAAGGTTTTCGGGAAATACTCCGGACATATCGAAACATCGACGGAAGCGTCGCTGTACCCTGCGGGATAATAGTCTATTTCCAGAACATTGCTTTCAAGTCCGTTGTAATACCCGTTTTCGCATATGCTGAACCACTTTTCAAAGCCTAATTCGTTAATCTCCTTTTGCATGGTTTCTACAACGGCGGTTTCTGTTTTTGTGTCAAGTCCTTCGCTTATGTTGCACCCGCTGACTCCGAGAGTGCCTGCAAGGGGCTCGGGCAGGGTCATATACGCCTT
>JAQXKW010000069.1 GCA_029010655.1 Clostridia bacterium
AAAGAGCGCTTTGTGTCCTAAATGAACGCCGTCAAAGTTGCCCAAAGCCGCAGTACAGCCTGCAGGCAAAGCGTCTGCGGGAAGGCAGCACGGCAGTTTATAGATTTTCATGGATTATTCAAGTCCCAGATAATTTTTAACCAGCGCCTCCAGAAGCTCGTATCTGTCAACACGGCAAATAAGCGAGCGGGCGCCCTTGTAGTTGGTAATGTAGGTGGGATCCTCGGAGAGAATATAGCCCACAAGCTGGATTATGGGGTCGTAGCCGTTTTCCATAAGGGCGTTGTATACGGTTGTAATAATCTCTCTCGTCTCATGCTTTTTCAGGTCCTGTATAGAGTAGGTCTGAGTTTTCATGTGGGGTCTTTTGTCTGTCATTTTAGTTACCCTTCCTTTGCTTTAATATTTTAACAAAGCTGTAAAGTAAAGCCGAAATTCTTCGTCAGGCGCCGCCCTTTTCGGAAATGGAGGTTATGTCGTAAGGGGTCGTCTGATATACGAAGTAGTTAAGCCAGTTGGAGTACAGCAAATTGGCGTGTCCCCGCCATACGACAACAGGCTCCTTTGTGTCGTCGTCATCGGGAAAATAGTTTTCCGGCACCTTGGGGGAAAGCCCCTGCGCACGGTCACGCAGATACTCTTTTTTCAGCGTGTCCGGGTCATATTCCGAGTGACCCATAATAAAAATCTGACTTCCGCCGTGGTTTGAAACGGCGTAAACTCCCGCCTTTTCGCCGGAGGCTAAAATTTTCAGCTCAGGGCAGGCTTCAATATCCTCCCTGCGGCAGGCGGTGTTTCTGGAATGGGGAGCGTAGAAATTGTCGTCAAAGCCCCGTAGCAGAATGGAATTTTTTCTCTCCTTTTTGTGTAGATATACACCGGAGAGCTTTTCCGGAAGCTTATATTTCTTTATTCCGTAGTGGTAGTAAAGCCCGGCCTGAGCGCCCCAGCATATGTGGAAGGTGCTGGTAACATGGGTTTTGGACCATTCCATTATACGGCAAAGCTCGTCCCAGTATTCAACCTGTTCAAATTCCATCAGCTCAACGGGAGCGCCGGTGATGATAAGCCCGTCGAAATTTTCGTCCTTTACGTCCTCAAAGGTTTTGTAAAAGGACAGCATATGCTCTGCGGCGGTGTTTTTTGACATATGGGTTGCGGTGTGAAGCAGTTCAACTTCAACCTGCAGCGGGGTGTTTCCCAAAAGCCGTACAAGCTGAGTTTCCGTTGTGATTTTTGTGGGCATAAGATTGAGGATTGCAATTTTAAGCGGTCTTATGTCCTGCGTTATAGCTCTCGTTTCCGTAATAACGAAAATGTTCTCGCCCAGAAGCGTTTCCGTGGCGGGCAGAGCATTGGGGATTTTTATGGGCATTTTTTATCACCTTTCCGATACTCGGTCAAGCGCCGAATCAATGTCGGCGGGAATGTCTTCAATGTTTTTTTACCGAAATATAAATATACACACTAATTATATAGTATAACCCGTTTACTTTCAAGAGGTACGGGAGCATTTTTTGCTTTTGTTGCGAAAAAAACAGGTGAATTTTTTGTTAAAAAACTCTTGACAAATACAAAGCGCAGGTATACAATTAGCCTATGCTAATTAGCCAACGCTAACCGAAGGGGAAAAGATATGATTTTAAGAAACTGTAAAGCCGGAGACGTGCGCCGTGTTGAGGCCATAGGGCTTGACCCCGCAATGAAGCGCCGCCTTCATATTCTGGGTCTTACGGAGGGCACGGATATAAGGGTAATGCGTAAGAAAAAATGCGGAACAATGATAGTTAAGGTGCGCGGGGTAAGATATGCTCTCGGCAGAGACGCCGCAGAGGGAATTTTCGTTGAGGGGGATAAGTGATATGTCGGAAAACGTAACGGTAGCCTTTATCGGTAACCCCAACTGCGGAAAAACAACCCTGTTCAACGCCTATACGGGAGCCCGTCTCAAGGTGGCAAACTGGCCGGGAGTAACCGTTGAGAAAAAAGAGGGAGCGTTCCGCTTCCACGACGATTCCTTTAAGCTGGTTGACCTTCCCGGAATATATTCGCTGACCTCCTATACCATGGAGGAAAAGCTCTCCCGCCGCTTTATCCTGGGCGAGGACGGAGAAGGGGGTGCGGACGTAATCGTTGACGTGGCGGACGCCTCCTGCCTTGAAAGAAATCTGTACCTTACCCTCCAGCTTATAGAGCTGGGGCGTCCCGTAGTGCTTGCGCTCAATATGATAGATATTGTGGAAAAGCGGGGCATGGAGATAGACACCCACCGCCTGCCGGAAATGCTGGGCATACCCGTTATTCCCGTCAGCGCACGGAAAAAAACGGGACTTGAGGTGCTTATGCACGCCGTGGCTCACCATAAGGATATTGTGTCCGACAAAACGGAGCATCATCACAAAAGCGGCGCCCACCGTCACGACCATCACAGCGAGCTTGCGCTTGTGTATACGGACGAGCTTGAGGATAAAATAGACCGTGTGTCCGACAGGCTCCTTGAAAAATATCCGGAAATAACAAATCTTCGCTGGTACGCCATAAAAACTCTTGAGAAAGACGAGGACACTGCGGCAAAATACCCGGTGGATATTTCCGATATAGAAAAGGGCAGTCTTGAAGCGGAATTTACAAAGCAGAAATTCGATTTTATCGAGGAGGTAATAGAGGAATGCCTTGTCAATAAAGAGGATAAGGCGCAGTCCACCGACAGAATAGATAAGGTGCTCACCCACAGAGTGTGGGGC
>JAQXKW010000070.1 GCA_029010655.1 Clostridia bacterium
TGAATAGCATAAATTGCAACATTTCCCGCACCGGAAACAGCAACAATCTTGTCTTTCATGCTGTCGCCGTGGCACTTAAGCATTTCTTCGGTAATATAAAGCAGACCGTAGCCGGTAGCCTCGGTTCTTGCAAGAGAGCCGCCGTAGGAAAGTCCCTTGCCCGTAAGCACGCCTTCAAACAGACCGCGCAGTCTCTTGTACTGGCCGAACATATAGCCGATTTCACGGGCACCCGTGCCTATATCACCTGCGGGAACGTCCGTGTCTGCGCCGATATACTTGCAAAGCTCGCTCATAAAGCTCTGGCAGAACGCCATTACCTCACGGTCGGATTTGCCCTTGGGGTCGAAATCGGAGCCGCCCTTGCCTCCGCCTATGGGAAGACCTGTCAGAGAGTTCTTGAAGATCTGCTCGAAGCCGAGAAACTTAATAATACCGAGATTTACGGAAGGATGAAGTCTTATTCCTCCCTTGTAGGGGCCGATTGCGCTGTTAAACTGAACTCTGTAGCCTGTGTTTACCTGCACTTGTCCCTTGTCGTCAACCCACGGAACTCTGAATTTAATCTGACGCTCGGGGTTTACTATTCTTTCAAGTATTGCGTCCCGTCTGTAAGAAGCCTCATTTGCTTCGACTACGGGGCGAAGGGAGTTCAGAACTTCCTTCACTGCCTGATGGAATTCAGGCTCACTGGGGTTTTGCTTGACAACTAAGTCAATTACTTCATCAACGTATGACATACATTTTTCTCCTAATTTTTCCGGAAATTTTTTTGTTAACAAAAAAGCGGACTTCTTCGATGGATAAATCACCACCAAAGACGTCCTTGCCTTACGAGAAAGATTATACACCGTACAGAGATATTTGTCAACCCCTTTTTTGAAATTATTTTTAATAATTCCTGCATTTCTTTTTGAAAATCAAATTAACCTATTGACAAAATGCAAGTCCGGGGGTATAATACCCTCAGATGAGCAAAGGTGTTCACCTCAGCGCAGACAGGCTTCTGCGTTGAGCTGAGCACCTTTTTCTATATTTTCCCGAAAGGAAAGGACCCATATGAAATTAGAAGGTGAAGTACGGATTCCGTCAGGATGCGCTATTGCCGCCGTTATATCAAAGGAAGGAAACAGAATGTCGGGCGGCTTGATAACAGAAGCCATGAAGCCCATGCACAACCGTTCAAACGGCTTGGGCGGCGGCTTTGCCGGCTACGGAATTTATCCCGAATACAAGGACTTTTACGCTCTGCACATGTTTTTCGACACAAGAGACACGAGAAAGGCGTGCGAAGCATTTATTAAGGAAAGATTTGAAATCGCCAAATCGGAATTGATTCCCACAAGAAAAATACCCGCCATTACGGACGAGCCTATTATATGGAGATATTTCGTGTCTCCCCTGAAATGCGCTCTGGCGTCAATGCAGCTTGACGAAAAGGAATTTGTGGCGCGGACCGTTATGAAAATAAATACGGAGATGAAGGGTGCATATGTTTTCTCAAGCGGAAAGAATATGGGAACCTTCAAGGCGGTGGGCTACCCGGAGGACGTAGGCGTATTTTATAAATTGGAAGAATACGAGGGATATTCCTGGACAGCCCACGGACGTTATCCCACAAACACGCCGGGCTGGTGGGGCGGTGCGCACCCATTTACCCTGCTTGACTATTCCATAGTCCACAACGGAGAGATTTCCTCCTACGATGCAAACCGCCGCTTTATAGAAATGTTCGGCTATAAATGCACGCTTCAGACCGACACCGAGGTTATTACATATATTATGGATTATCTCGTGCGTGTTATGGGTCTTACTCTCAGCGAGGCGGCAAGCGTTATTGCGGCGCCCTTCTGGGACACCATTGACAGAACCGAGGACGGGGAAGAAAAGGAAAAGCTGAAGTTTTTAAGAACTGCTTTCCCAAGTCTTCTTGTAACCGGACCCTTCTCCATAGTGCTGGGTTTTGACGGCGGACTTATGGCGCTTAACGACAGACTGAAGCTCCGCTCAATGGTTGTGGGCGAAAAGGACGATAAAGTTTATATTGCCAGCGAGGAAGCCGCAATCCGTGTAATGGAGCCTGATGCGGAAAACATATGGGCGCCGGGCGGCGGCGAGCCGGTAATTATTAAGGTAAAGGAAGGTGCTGTGCTGTGACAGACGCATATATATATCCCGAATTTGAGGTA
>JAQXKW010000071.1 GCA_029010655.1 Clostridia bacterium
CTATTATAATATTTATCATATAGTGTCTTCCTCCTTTCTCGGAAGATACAGAGTAAGGGCAAAGGCGGGGCGGTGTGATAGCTTCATATCTCCGCCGGACGCCTCTACGCTCCTGCGCAGAGAGGAAAGTCCGCTTCCCTCCGTGATTTTATCCTTCGGCACTTCTCCGTTGTTTGTAATCTGCACCCGCAGGATGCCGATTTGCTCTGTGATCTTCACATTGACACGGTCTCCCCTCGCGTGGCGGATACAGTTGGTGACGCACTCCCGCACGGCGGCGGTAATAAGCTGTTCCGCCGTGGTATCCGGCGGAATATAGCCGTCCAGCGTTACCTTAACGCCAAGCTGTTGTGCCTTCATCTGCGCTTCCTCAAAGGTGCCCTTTGCCGTGGTTCGGCTTGCCGAAAGCATTCCCACAGCCTCGTTTAAGTCCTTCAGCTTTTGCTTCGTCTCGGTGGAGGAGCTGTTCTTTACGTCCTGGATTGTCAAAAGACTGCTCCCGAGGGTATCGTGAAGCCATACCTTCAGCTTCAGGCTCTCTTTTTCCCGCACCTCGTCCTCCATGCGTTCATACATCTTCCGAAGCCGCAGGTTTACCTTTTTCAGTTCCTCGTTATTCTCCCGCAGGCGAATATTGCCCTCACAGAGTTCGGTCTCGTCATGGGCGGAAAGCTGAACATAGCCGGAAAGCCCCTCAACCTCAAGCTCACTGCGGCAGAAGCGGTAAATTCTGCCCTCCTTAAAGCGGTAGCAATCCGCCACATCGGTCATTGCCTGCGCCCCGCTTTGCGGCGGGGGAGACGCGAGAGCGTCCGTTATATCGCCGAGTGTTCGGGGAAGTCTCTTTATCAGCATATGGGAAAGCTCTGCCATCTTTCGGTTAATGAGAATAATATGTCCGTCCCCGTCCGAAAACATAAGTCCCACCGGAAGGTCGTCAATGGCTTCTTTTACCGACCATTCGTTTATCTCCCGTTTGCTTCGCCGCAATTCCTTGCAAAGACTGATCCCGGAATAGGCAAAGGCGGCGGCAAGGATGCAGAAAAGAGCCGGCACGGGCAGATGAACGCTCAGCCGAGGAAGATTCTGGTTACACCGGACAAGGAAGCAGAGCAGTTCCAGCAATCCGAAAAGCAGTGCTCCGTCCAGCACTGTATGTATCACCGACCGGCGGTGGAAAAACCTATACACGGGCAAAATGAGCTGTGCCAGCACGCCGAGCCATGTTATAATAATCAGCGCAATCTGCGCCAAATGGGAAAACTCGCAAAAGCAGGTCATCGTCTCTCCCCTCCTCTCAGGGGAAGTATCAGTTCCCATTCGTTCTCGTCCGACTTCTCAACGGAGGCGTCCTGCCAATCTTTCCCGAGGAAGCTGAGATCCTCCTTACAGCCCACGGTTACACGGGCACGAAGCACGCCTTCCACCACGCTCACCGACACCGCGCAGGAGGTGATACTGTCCAGCGCCGCTTCCACAGCGTCCTCGAAAAAGTCATAGGCGGCACAGGCAATCCTGCCGGGCAAAAAGTCCCGCTCCGTATCCACAAACACTACACAGCTGGCACCCATGGCTTTCAGGTAGCGGACAGACTCCTCAATGGCGTTCTTCAGCTCCCCTTGGGGAATGTCAAACCCGTTCTGAACGGAAAGCGTCAGGTGCTTTTTGCGTTTAACATAGCCGCCGAGAACGGCTATTTTTGACAGAACGGCATTTCCTTTTTCCTCATCCCCGCCTGCAAGCTCGTATTCCTTCATGAGACATGCGATGCGGTCGATCTGTTTTTGCGTGGAGGCGGTCAGCAGGTCATACAGCCTGTTCTGCTCCGCAGTTACCTTTCGGTCCTTTTCCAGCACATACTCATGCCTGAGCATGGCGGTGCGTTCTTCCAGTTCTTCCTTTGTCTCGGTAAGCTCTCGCCTAAGATCTGTCAGTTCGGATATATCCTCCGTCCAGACCGTATATCCGCCGCCGATGGGCGCCGTGTGCAAAAGCTTTCCTTCGGAAAGTGCTACGGGCGTCTCCTGCGCTTTTTTAATCTGCTCCGCCGGCAGAGGCTCGGCAGAAGCGGAAGCATACCGCACCTGAAAATTTTCGTCCACGATCTGTGCGCTGTTGCCGACAGATGCCACAAACATTTCGTCATACCGTGTGTTGGTGGGTATCAGTCCGCAATAGATACAGCTTTCAAACACGGCGGCAAACAGCAGCGAGCTTGCAGAGGAAAGGTCTGCGGCGAGAAGCTTCGTTGCCGGATTGCCCACCATATAGGTAATAATATAGTAAATCGTCAGAACTAAGGTTACAATCAGCGGTGCATAGGCACGGGGCTTGCGCCTTATCTTACCGCCGGAATACATCACATAAAACGAAGCAAACGAACACAGCGCAAACCAGCCGAACACAAGAAAATACCCGATTTCATGCCGGTAGTTGTCCGGCGAAAAATCATGCTGAGGGAAGGAAAACGCAAACCGGTGAAGGTCATTGGTTATAATCATCAGGAAAAGCAAAACGGCAGGTATATACAGCAGCTTTGTCTGCCATTTCAGACTGTAATCCTCCGTTTTTCCGATAAACAGGGAGGCAAACAGCATATACAGAGGTATTCCGACCAAAGGCAGGTAATAAAGATACCAGAGATATCTGATGACGGTTACATCCGTGCAAATGTAATACTTCAGAACCTTAAAATTCAGCCAAAGGAGCATCAGGACGGCAATGCCGCAAAGATAGCGCCGCGCCTGCTTCTGTACCACTCTCCGGTAAAGGGAAAAGCCCCATGCGGCAATCAGCCCCATATGGAGCAGAGAGCGGATAAATGCCGTGAACAGCTCGGCATCATAGGTGATTTGATTGTTGACAAGCCGTATCACAGCGGCTGTCACAACAACTAAAGCCACAACGATCCAAAGCGCCTTGTTGTTTTTCTCTTTCACTTTCCCGCCCCTTTCCGAAATTTATGCCCACAAAGGAATATTCCTTTGCTTTTTGCAGTTTTCCGCAGTAATGTCTATGGGTATAACTATACATTTTAGATTATACCACATAATTCCGACTTTTTCCACTCCCATTTTTAATGCCGAAGCGGAGGAGACAGTATACTCCGTTGATAATTCATATATATTATAGCTTCAAACTGTTTTGCGGAGCACGGTGCGGCAAAAGGCAGAATTTACATGATTTATGCAAAGCATAAAGGCTCACTTTCAGCCGTTTTCTATTTTTTGCTATTTCATTTTTTATGTCCTTTTGAATATTTCAGCCACATTTACTAAAACTAACAAGGCAGAGGCAAATATTTTATTTGTATAACAATCAGAAAGGATATATATATGAAAGCAACGGGAATTGTGAGAAGGATTGACGATTTGGGGAGAGTGGTTATACCCAAGGAAATCAGAAGAACAATGCGTATCCGCGAGGGCGACCCTTTGGAGATTTACACGGACCGTGACGGCGAGGTAATCTTCAAAAAGTATTCACCCATCGGGGAATTATCGCAGTTTGCGTCACAGTATGCGGAAACTCTTTACAAAACCTGCGGTCTTGCCGTGGTTATCTGCGACAGAGACACGGTAATCGCCGCCGCAGGCGTGCCCCGCAGGGAATATGCGGACAAAAAGCTGACTGATGAATTTGAAAATATTATTGAGGGACGTCAGCTTTACGCCGACAACGGAAGCGACGGTGTTTCCGTGGTAGACGGAAGCTCCCACTATGTGCGCTGTGCCATGCCCATTATTACGGACGGCGACATTACGGGCTGTGTGGCGTCGGTAAACACCGCCGACACCCCTTCCCTTCAGCCCGGTCTTGAAGCAAAGCTCATTCAGACTGCGGCGGGCTTTCTCGGCAGACAGTTGGAAAGCTGACGATAACAGAACTGCGGCAAAACGCTTTTACGGTATACAGGCGTTTTGCCGCAGTATTTTTTGCATTTTGAGCCGTTATTTTTGCACTTGAAGGAAAAATCATTGAAATCGTCCCTTGCATCTTATATAATCAAACTACGGTAAGGAACAATTGATAATCATACACGGATTTACATAAAAACGCCGATTGCACGGCGAAACGGAGGTTGATTTGAAAATTCAGATAATTACCGACAAGTCGGTTACGGAAACTGAAGTAACGGTAAAGTGCAGTGAATACACGCCCCGTCTTGCAAGGGCGGTTGCGTCCCTTGCCCTGTCGGAGCACACCGTATGCGGAAAATGCGGAGGCGAGCTTTTCTTTGTAAGGCTCGGCGACATTCTCTACTTTGAAGCCGTTGACGGCAAGGCGTTTTTCTACACGGATAAGAGTACATATGAAGCGTCCTCTCGGCTTTCGGGAATTGAGGAAAGCCTTGATGACACCTGCTTTGCGAGAATTTCCAAGAACGCCATTGTTAATCTGCGAAAAGTACGGAGCATACGTACTGAGCCTCACGCACGGTTGTGCGCCACCCTTTCAAGCGGCGAAAGGCTTATAGTCTCCCGCCAGTATGTGCAGGAAATAAAATCAAAACTGTGAGTGTAGAACATGATGAAAGAAATTGTAAAAAGAATACTGCTCTGTTTCGGAGCGGTGTCAGGTGCCCTGCTTGCAGTCAGCTTTATCCCTCTCCCTCAGACGGAAATACTCTGCGACCGAAGAGTTTTTTTATCGGCGCTTGTGTCGGTGACTGTTTATACAGTTCTTTCGGAAACGGTTTTCCGATCCTTAGGAAAGAAAAAGAGGGACGCACTTGTGGTGCTTCTTAACGTAACCGTTCATTTTGCCGTTTCCTTGACCGTTCTGTGGCTGACAGGCTTCTTTCGGCTTGACACGGCGGAAAAAATAAACAAGGCCGCCGTGATTATTCCCGCCGGCTACGGGTGCATAATATTCTATGTAAGTCTTTTTCTGTTCGCTATTCATCTGAAAAGGAAACATGATATAAAGAAAATCAATGAAAAGCTCAAAGAGATGAACAGCGAGGACAACAGCTGACCGACGAGCGCACCAAGATACAGTCACAGTGCGTCTGTGTAACAAAATACCGGCGAACAGTCAGGGCGATTTTCCGTTACCCTGACTGTTTTTTTCAAAAAGTTGAAAAAAAGTATTGATTTTTCGGATACGGTATGATATAATAGCGGAGCGATTTCGGATCGCACACAAATATTCTTGTTCCGTAGGGCGGAGCAGACACGGAAAGGTGGCTGAGCTGGTCTAAGGCGCACGACTGGAAATCGTGTGTCGGCTAATACCCGACCGAGGGTTCGAATCCCTCCCTTTCCGCCAAACAAAAAAGGATGCTTCGGCATCCTTTTTTGTTTGATGAAAGGGTTTTGACGGGATTCGAAAGCCCGTGCCTATGTCGGTACGACAGGCAAAAACAGTCCGGCGGACTGTTTTTAGGGCGTGGCTGTGAACTACCGAATAATTTGCATTACACATGCCCACGTGAAGAGCCGAAACGAGTTTCGGCGTTTACTTCCCGTTTTGCCGCTCCCCTCCCTTTCCGCCAAAAATCCCGAATGCGTTAGCGTTCGGGATTTTTACTTCTTCACTATTCACTCTTCACTTTTCACATCTCCGTGTATTCGGGATTTTTGGCAAGTAATAAGTAATAGTGAACAGTGAAGAAGTATTTTGTTTCCGCCGTTCACCGCCTCGATTTCACTTTTGTGCTATTCCGTCGCTCAGTCTCAAAGAAGCAATTACAAATTACGGCAGAATATTGTTTCTCCGTCGATTTTGTGGTACAATGATGTGGCAATGAGCATGGAAAGTGAATTTCCGAAAAGAAAACTGTTAAGAAGGAAATTATTATGAACAAACTAATCGGTTTTTCAGGCGGTAGTGTTTATTTATCTGTTGCCGTTATAGCATTTGCCGCGATTGTACTTGTTATCGGAATTGCAAAGATTATATCTTTTATCACAAAAAACAAAGATATATCCAAATCAAAAAAGAACGAAATCATTATTTGTATAATATCATCAATTCTTATTGCCTGCTTTATCGGCGGTATAATAGGTTATTATTTCGGCATTTTGAGAGTTCTGTGAGACTGTACGGAGAAAAATTTACCACCGATATATATTGAAATACATCGGGAATACTGCAGTCCGTAAGTATTTTGCAAAACCTATTGACAATCATCTATGTATCGGCTATAATAACATATAGACAAATATCTATGGGAGGCACTTTCCGAATGGATGAAAAGAAAACGGCATTGATTTTTAAGGCGTTTTGCGACGAAAACCGCATTCGCATTCTGAAAATGCTCCGAAGCGGTGAAAAATGCGCCTGCAGGCTGCTTGAGGAACTCAATGTAACACAGCCTACCCTATCCCATCATATGAAAATTCTTTGCGATTCCGGAATTGTGGTTTGCCGCAAAGAGGGCAAATGGATGCACTACTCCGTTTCCGAAAAAGGTGCAAAGGTTGCCGCAGACTGCTTAAAGGAGCTTACAACTGCCGATTGCAAATGTGAAAGCACGCCGTGCTGTGAAAAGTAATGCAAAAAGCTTTTTTGCACGGCTGACTTTCAGGCTTAAATATAGACATATTTGAATACATTTATATTTGAAAGGAAAGCTTCATATGGAAGCAATAAAAACTGCGTGGGATTTCTTTCAAAATGAAATCCTGGGCATGAGGTGGCTCAGCCGGCTGATTGGTTCGGCTTTGAACGCCTGCGGCTTAGACACAACGGGAAAAGTCGGCGGCAGTGTTCTGTTCTTTATTTACGATACCGTTAAAATAATGGTACTCTTAGGCGTTTTGATTCTGATTATTTCATATATTCAAAGCTACTTTCCGCCGGAGAGGACGAAAAAGATACTGGGGCGTTTTCACGGGCTTTGGGCAAATATTCTTGCCGCCCTGCTGGGCACGGTAACTCCGTTTTGCTCCTGCTCGTCTATCCCGCTGTTTATCGGATTTACAAGTGCGGGACTGCCGCTGGGGGTTACCTTTTCGTTTCTCATTTCCTCTCCCATGGTTGACCTGGGCAGTCTTGTTTTATTAATGAGTATTTTCGGGTGGAAGGTAGCGGTTATTTATGTCGTGCTCGGTCTTGTAATTGCGGTTTTCGGCGGCACGCTGATTGAAAAACTGCACCTCCAAAATCAGGTGGAGGAATATATCCGAAACGGTCATTCCATTGATATTCCGCAGGAGGAGCTGAGCTTCAAAGACCGCTTGAAATATGCGTGGGAGCAGGTGCTTTCCACCGCAAAAAAGGTTGCACCTTATGTGTTTATCGGCGTGGGGATAGGCGCAATTATTCACAACTGGATTCCCGAAGAATTTATCATAAAGCTTATCGGAGACAACAATCCTTTCGGCGTTATTCTTGCGACTGCGGCGGGAGTTCCCATGTATGCGGATATATTCGGCACAATACCCATTGCGGAGGCACTTCTCGCAAAAGGCGCATTGCTTGGCGTGGTGCTGTCCTTTATGATGGCGGTTACCACCCTTTCCCTTCCGTCCATGATTATGCTACGCAAAGCGGTAAAGCCTAAACTGCTTGGCATCTTCATTGCAATCTGCACGGCAGGGATTATTATCGTAGGTTATTTCTTTAATTTGATTCAACCGTTAATTTTATAAAAAGTTCGGAGGTATTTTTTATGTCACTTTTTAATTTGGGTAAGAAAAAGGAAGAAAAGAGCGCTCCCGCATGCTCCTGCGGCGGAGTGCGCCCTGCAAATGAAGTCAGCGAAACTGCAAATGCCTGCTGTCCCCAAGCGGAATGCGGAATTTGCTGTGTAAAGGTTTTGGGCGCTGGGTGCAAGTCCTGTCATCAGATGTTTGAAAATGCCAAAGAAGCCGTAAGCGCAATGGGGCTGTCGGTGGAAGTGGAATACGTCACCGACATGGAAAAGATCATGGAATACGGCGTTATGAGCATGCCCGCCCTTGTGGTCAATGAAAAGGTTGTATCAATGGGCAAGGTGCTGAAAGCGGACGATGTGGAAAGGCTTTTAAGCAATTTAGTCATTTGACAAAAATATGCAAATTCACAGGAAATCTGCGCTTTCTGCAATTTCTGCGTACAAAAAAACGGGGCATGCCGAAAAAAGCGGTTTGCTCCGTTTTTTATTTGTCCCGTCGCAGATTTGTATTTGTGATGAAACAGGCGGACATATACTATATATTGTGGTTTTAAGCAAAAAAATCGGTTATTTTTTCCAACATATAGATTATTGTCCAAATTATCGCCGCAATATTTGTTAATAGTGCCGATTTTGGAATATGTAGGAGTTTTCCTATTGACTAAGCACAATATATAGTGCTATAATGAATCCGCTGCCAAAATTAATAATAAATATTGACATATACAAGGAGAAGAAAATGTATCAGGTACTGAAAAGAGACGGAAAAATCGTAGATTTTGACCTTTCAAAGATTTCGCAGGCTATCACCATGGCGTTTGAGGCACAGGAGAAGAACTTCGTTCCCTCCGTAATAGACTTTCTTGCGCTGAAGGTTACCGCCAATTTTGAGCCCAAAATCAAAGAGGGGCTTATCGCCGTAGAGGACATTCAGGACAGCGTTGAGTCCGTGCTGGTTCAGGCGGGCTATGACGATGTTGCAAAGGCATATATTCTTTACAGACGGCAGAGAGAAAAAGTCCGTAACATCGGCGGCACTCTTCTCGACTACAAGGAAATCGTTGACAACTACGTTAAAATCAACGACTGGAGAGTTAAGGAAAACTCCACCGTTACCTACTCCGTAGGCGGACTTATCCTTTCCAACTCCGGCGCAATTACGGCAAACTACTGGCTTTCCGAAATTTACGACGATGAAATTGCAAACGCTCACCGCAATGCGGACATTCATCTCCACGACCTTTCCATGCTTACCGGCTACTGCGCAGGCTGGTCTCTGAGACAGCTTATCAAAGAGGGCCTGGGCGGCGTTCCCGGAAAAATCACGTCTGCTCCCGCAAGCCATCTTGCAACCCTTTGCAACCAGATGGTAAACTTCCTGGGCATTATGCAGAATGAGTGGGCAGGCGCACAGGCGTTCTCCTCCTTCGACACATATCTGGCTCCCTTTGTTAAGGTAGACAACCTTTCCTACGAGCAGGTTAAAAAGTCCATTGAGAGCTTTATTTACGGCGTAAACACTCCCTCCCGCTGGGGAACTCAGGCTCCCTTCTCCAACATTACTCTGGACTGGACCGTTCCCGCAGACCTTGCGGAGCAGAAGTGCATTGTAGGCGGCAAGGAAATGGATTTCACCTACGGCGAATGCAAAAAAGAGATGGACATGGTAAACAAGGCGTTTATCGAAATCATGATTGAGGGCGACGCCAACGGCAGAGGCTTCCAGTATCCTATCCCCACCTACTCCATCACCCGTGATTTCGACTGGTCCGAAACGGAAAACAACAAGCTTCTCTTTGAGATGACTTCAAAATACGGCACGCCCTATTTCTCCAACTACATCAACTCCGACATGGAGCCCAGCGACGTCCGTTCCATGTGCTGCAGGCTTCGTCTTGACCTGAGAGAGCTTCGCAAAAAGTCCGGCGGCTTCTTCGGCTCCGGTGAGTCCACCGGCTCTATCGGCGTTGTTACCGTCAATATGCCCCGTATCGCTTATCTTGCAGAGGACGAAAAGGACTTCTACCGCCGTCTTGACAAGATTATGGACATTTCCGCAAGAAGCCTGAAAATCAAGCGTGACGTTATTACAAAGCTCCTTGAGGAGGGACTTTATCCCTACACCAAGAGGTATTTGGGCACCTTTGAAAACCACTTCTCCACCATCGGTCTTGTGGGCATGAACGAGGTAGGTCTCAACGCAAAGTGGCTGGGCAAGGATATGACCCATGCCGAAACTCAGAAGTTCTCCGCCCAGGTTCTCGACCACATGAGAAACCGTCTTTCCGACTATCAGGAAAAATACGGCGACCTTTACAACCTGGAGGCAACTCCCGCAGAGTCCACCAGCTACCGTCTTGCTAAGCACGACAAGAAGCGCTTCCCCGACATTAAGACCGCACACGAGGGCGCAACTCCTTACTACACCAACTCCTCTCACCTGCCCGTCGGCTTCACCGAAGATATTTTCTCGGCTCTGGACATTCAGGACGACCTGCAGACCAGATACACCTCAGGTACCGTGTTCCATGCGTTCCTGGGCGAAAAGATGCCCGACTGGAAGAGCGCCGCAAATCTTGTGCGCAAGATTGCCGAAAACTACAAGCTCCCCTACTATACTCTGTCTCCCACATACTCCGTATGTAAGGATCACGGATATATTGCAGGAGAGGTTTACGAGTGTCCCCTTTGCGGCAACAAGACAGAGGTTTATTCCAGAATTACCGGCTACTACCGTCCCGTTCAGAACTGGAACGACGGTAAAACTCAGGAGTTTAAGGACAGAGTTACCTACGATATTGAAAACTCCGTGCTTCGCCGCAACGGCTGTCCCTGCGACAGCGCCGAGGTTGACGACTCCGTTCTCGTTTCCGGCGGTGACAGCGAAATAATTCTCTTTGCCACAAAGACCTGTCCCAAGTGCAAGGTTGCCGCGTCCATGCTTGACAAAGCAGGAATTGCATACAGCAAAATGTACGTTGAGGACAACGAGCAGAAAGCCATAGCTTTGGGTCTGCGCCAGGCTCCCACCCTTGTTGCAGGCGGCAGGCTCTATGCGGAAATCGCAGGCGTCAGAGAATACATCAACAGCGTGGGCTGATAATCAAAAAATCATAAGCTCGGCGGCAGAGCCGCCAATCGGGGGACGAATACGTCCGCCGTGCGGCGGCGGCTCTGCCGCCATTATTATACTTCGCATACTCGGGAGTTACACATGTACGACATAATCATAGTAGGCGCAGGTCCTGCGGGACTTACCGCCGCAGTATATGCAAGAAGGGCGGAAAAGACCGCACTTATCCTTGAAAAAGCTACCTTCGGCGGGCAGATAACCTTCTCTCCCAAGGTGGAAAACTATCCCGGAATGAAAGCTGTCAGCGGAAACGAGCTTGCCGACCTTATGGTGGAGCAGGCTTTGGAGCTGGGAGCCGAAATTGAACTTGGAGAGGTAAACAAAATAGAAGTAAACGGCGACGGCACAAAAACCGTTTTCACCGCCGAGGGCGGCACTTTTACGGGAAAAGCCATTATTCTCGCCACGGGAGCAAGGCACAGACTTCTTGGCGCACCGGGGGAAAAAGAGCTTATCGGACACGGCATATCCTTCTGCGCCGTTTGCGACGGAGCCTTCTATAAGGGCAAAGAGGTAGTTGTGGTAGGCGGCGGAAACTCCGCCTTGCAGGAGGCTTTGCTTCTTTCCGACGTTTGTTCAAAGGTGACCATGGTACAGAACCTGGACTTTTTCACGGGGGAAGAAAAGCTCCTCAGCACCTTAAAGCAGAAAGGAAATGTGGAATTTATTACCGGAACCGTTGTATCGGGCTTTGAAGAAGAAAACGGCGAGCTGACTGCTGTAAAGGTAGTAAATTCTGCCGGATTTGAAAAAACTATCCGCACAGACGGCGTATTTGTGGCAATAGGGCTTCAGCCTGACAACGACAGCTTTAAGGACGTAGCGGAGATCAACGAATGGGGATATTTTGACACAGACGAAAGCTGTGTTTCCAAAACCCCCGGAGTGTTCGTTGCAGGGGACTGCCGCTCAAAGCAAATCCGCCAGATAACAACCGCCGCCGCAGACGGCTCAATCTCGGCTCTTGCCGCCTGCAATTATATTGACAATCTTTAATATGGCAGATATTATTTTCTTTGATCTTGACGGAACCATTACCGACCCGAAGGTTGGAATTACCGGCGCCGTGGCGTACGCCGCAAAAAACTACTTGGGCATTGAAATCAAGGACACGGACACACTTACCTGCTTTATCGGGCCGCCCCTTGACGAATCCTTCAGGGTGCATTTCGGTCTGAGCGAAAGTCAGGCTAAAGAGGCTGTGGAGGTTTATCGGGAATATTACAGACCCCGCGGCGTATTTGAGAACACTGTCTATGAGGGAATGCCCGAGCTGCTCCGTGACCTGAAGGCGGCGGGAAAAACCGTTGTTATGGCAACCTCAAAGCCGGAATATTTTGCAAAGCAGATTGCTGAGCATTACGGCTTTGCCGAATATTTTGACTGCATTACGGGAAGCACCATGGACGGCTCTCTTGTAAAAAAAGGGGACGTTATAAGGCTTGCCCTTAAACGTATCGGTAACCCCCATACGGACAGGTGCGTTATGGTAGGCGACAGAATGCACGATATTGAAGGCGGAAAGGAAAACGGCATGCACACCGTGGGCGTGCTGTACGGCTACGGAAGCCGCGAGGAAATGGAAGAACACGGCGCAGACGTAATTGTGCCCACCGTAAAAGCGTTGCGGGAATATCTTTTGGGACAATAATTCACATAAAAAAGCCGTATAAAGAAGCGTTGCTTCTTTATACGGCTTTTTTCTATCCGTTACAGCACCTTTACACCTTTGCTTCGGAAAAACTTTTTTGCCGCCGAAATGTCGGCTTTGGTGGGAATATACTCTTTCCCCATTTGACTTTCCTGTCCGAGACGCCGGTTTTTCGACGAGCCGTAGGGGTGAAAGGGCAGCAGCTTTATGCCTCTGCAATGACGGATCTTACCATATATTTCGGCAATTGCAGAAAAACTGTCGCAGTCCATGTTTACGCCCTTTATCATAATGCACCGAAGCTCCGTTACACAGCCGAGAGCGTCCGCCGCATAAAGGTTTTCAAGGATTTTTGAAAGGTCTGCTCCCGTATTTCTTTTGAGCCTTTCGGCGTTGCCGTCCTTTATATCCCAAAGAAACAAATCGCATATTTTCGACAGTTGACTAATATACTTTTTGGGAAACACGCCGCATGTCTCCATGGCGGTAGTAATTCCCCTGCTTTTTGCCATAGTCAGAAGCTCCGTTGCCGCATCAGGCTGTGCCATAGGCTCCCCGCCCGACAGGGTAATGCCGCCCGTATCTCCATAAAACGCCCTATCTTTTAACACGGCGTCGATTATCTCGTCGGTTTCAAGGGAATACGCGCATCTTTCAAGGGCATTTGAGGGGCAAGCCTCGGTACAGGCGAGACATCCTATACACTTGTCTCGGTCGATTTTGTGGGTCGGCCCGAAAGTATGCGCCCCTGCGGGGCATACCCTTTCGCACGCTCCGCAACCTATGCACAGAGAGTCCGTATAATAGAATTTCGGCGCACCGTTGCCCGTTTCCGGGTTATGGCACCAGGGGCATCGGAGGGGACAGCCTCTGAAAAAGACCGTTGTACGAACTCCGTCCCCGTCGTGAGTGGAAAATCTCTGTATTTTCGTAATTTCTGTTTTCATACTGACAATCCTTATTTTGCACAGTCTCTTTCGATAATCATATTCTGCCAGTTTTTGTCCAGGGTAACAAACCTTGCGTTCCAGCCGGAAACACGCACGGACAGGGTCTTATAGGCTTCGGGATTTTTCTGAGCTTCCAGTAGCGAGTCCTTATCTACGCAGTCAATCTGCATAAAGTAGCCGCCCAGCCTTACAAAGCCACGCAGAACGCCGCATAGAGCGGAAAGTCCGTCCTCGCCGGCAAAGGTCTCCGGGAAAACGCTGACGTCAAGCGCCGCCCCCGTGGTCATTTCGGCAAGATCCGCCTTACAGTAGGACTTTATCAGCGCCGTAACTCCTGCCACATCTGTTCCGGGAGTTGGGGAATCGTTGGGAGCAAGAATATCCCCTTTTTTCGCGCCGAAGGCGGTGGCGCACCTCCAGGGCGCCCAGCCTATCTGCCGTCCGAAGGTGCTGACGCCGGGCACGAATTTCAAAGGATGGTCGGGATATTTCTCCGCCTTTGCCTCTTTTACAAATCTCGCAAAATCGCCGAGAACACGAACAAGATAGGAGTCCGCCCTGTCATCGTCGTTGCCGTAATAGGTTATTTTATTTTTTGCATACAATCGGAGCGTTTCGGCACCCTCCCAGTTGTTTTTCAGTATCTGCCAAAGCTCGGGAAAGCTGACAAGCTTTTTGTCAAACACCAACACATCAATGGCATGAAGGGAATTTGCCGCGTCGGGCGCGCCGCCTATATGAGGGGAACGAACCGTATAACGGGGACCCAGATTAAAATAGGAACGCTTATTCTCAATGCACCCCTTCTCAAAAATATCTATGAGAGGCGTCGTCAGCAGGCTTTTGTCACAACGGCCGTAGGTTCCGTCGGGAAGCACAAAATCGTGACCTATATGCCAGTCAGCCGACCTTTCCATTTCAAGCCGCAGTTCCCGTCTGAACGCTTCGTATACCTCCTCCGAAGACGAAAACTCCGGCGCCGTTTCCCCGTCCAGTCCGATTGCACGGTTAAGGATTTGCAAAGCGTCAAAGGGCATATATCCGAAGTCCGTCTCTCCGGGAATCTGCGTTTCCCAGCAACCGTCGTTCGCAAACTTATATACCTCGCTTCTGGGATACCCTGCCCTCTCCATAGCCTCAAAAACGGTTTTTTCGTTATAAAAGGCAACAACGCCGCCGCCGAGGCGAACAACCTTGGCGCACTTTTTCAAGAGCTTCTCGGGGGTGTTCTCATGAAGTCTTACCGTTACGGGAAAATCGGAAATGCCCGTTTCCTCGATAATATCGAGAACAAGATATGTAACCTCGTTTGTAACATCGTTGCCTTCCTTATCCGTTCCGCCTAAGATAATGTTCTGATAGTGCTGTGCGTCGCCGGAGGCGGGGGGAGTATCGGACCTTATCCATTCACAGCCCTTAATAAAGAGCGATGCAAGAAACTCTCTTGCTTCGGGAATTGTGATTTTCTTATTCTTAATATCACGCCTCAGATAATCACCCAAAAGCACGTCTATTCTGCCGATGCCCGGCCAGTTTCCGCAAAGGCGGAGAAAGGCAAACTGGAACCACAAAGACTGCACCGCCTCCCGAAAGTCCCGTGCAGGCGAAAAAGGAACCTGCAAAAGTCTTTCGTATATTTCCGGCTTTTCCTCTTTTGTCGCCGAAAGATACCGCTTGTGCCATATTCTCATTGCCTCAATTGCGTCAAGCAGAGACTGAAGATAGTCCTTTTCTTCGGCATCCTCTGTGTTTGCAAGCTCGGTTTTTATCTGCGACTCATAGGAATTCATTCCCTCTTTCAGGGTTCTCTCATAACCCACAGTCACATGGCTGACGCTGGCAACACACCTGTCGCCGCAAAGGGCGGGAACCATATGAAATACTGCTTCTCCCAAAGTTGCGGCTCCCGATATGTTTTCGTACGGACAAATCCGAATGGGAGCTTTCTCTGCAATCTCACGGAGAAACAGAGAAAAGAGACGGCGGTCGGAAAGCCCTTCCGTTTCTTTTGTTTGGGGCAGTTCCACACGAAGACATTCCATTGCCTCGTCGCCGTATTTACCGTGCATGGACTCCCACGCCCACGCTCTCGTTTCCTTTGACAAACGCACCGGACGGGGCGTTTTTGATGAGGTATAAAATCTCATATGTCTATCCTTTCCGCTTATTGCTTTCAGTATATCATAAAAAAACGAAAAGTGCTTGTTTTGCAATGAAATTTATTGTATAATTTTTTACGGGAGGCGATAATATGAATACCTTTGAAAAACTGCACAGCGGCTGTCTTTACGACCCTGCCGACGAAGAAATAATGAAAGAACAGCTAAAATGCCTTGACAGGCTGTATGATTTTAATCAGACGCGCCCGTCGGAGATGGAGAAAAGGCTGAAACTGCTTTCGGAAATGTTTGCCGAAATCGGGGAGGGCTGTTATATTGAGCCACCGTTTCACTCAAACTTCGGGGGAGCGCACGTTCATTTCGGCAAAAATATTTATGCCAATTTTAATCTTACCTTGGTTGACGACACACATATATATGTGGGAGACTTCACCATGTTCGGTCCAAATGTCACCGTTGCCACCGCAGGGCACCCCATTCTGCCGGAGCTCAGGCAAAAGGGGCTTCAGTTCAACGCGCCCGTGCACATCGGCAAAAATTGCTGGATAGGAGCAGGAGCCGTCATTCTGCCGGGGGTTACCGTTGGCGACAATACTGTTATCGGCGCCGGAAGCGTTGTTACAAAAGATATTCCCCCCATGTCCGTTGCGGTGGGAAGCCCCTGCCGTGTTATCCGCCCGGTAGGCGAGCGTGACAGAGAGTATTATTTCAAAGACAGAAAAATTGAGGGAAACTTAGCGTGAAAATTACGTTGACCCAAGTCCTTCGTGCAGTTATTTCACGCCGAAATTCTCCTTAAAAACGGGACCCAACCCATTTTTGTTTCCTTCGGAAACACAGGAGAATTTCATAACAATTTGTGCCGCCGCAGGGCGGCGGAATGGAGATTATTATGATTTACAGAGATTTTCAGGGAGAGCGGCTTTCCGCTTTGGCTTTCGGCACCATGCGACTGCCAACGGTGGAGGGCACGGGCACAATTGACGAAAAAAGGGTTTACGAAATGACGGAATACGCCATATCTCACGGGGTAAATTACTTTGACACGGCGTACCCCTATCACGGCGGCGAATCGGAGAGAGTTATGGGACGGGTGCTGAAAAGCTTCCCCCGCCAAAGCTTTAATCTTGCCACAAAATATCCCGGTCATCAAATCAGCGACAGCTACGACGTTAAGGCTGTTTTTGAAGAACAGCTTGAAAAATGCGGCGTTGATTATTTCGACTTTTACCTATTACATAATGTATATGAAGATTCCGTGCCGGTATACGAGGATAGCCGTTGGGGTATTATCGACTACCTGAAGGAGCAGAAGAAAAACGGAAGAATACGCCATCTGGGCTTTTCCTCCCACGCACAGCCGGATTCTTTGAAAAGCTTTGTTGAGCGCCACGGGGAGGACATGGAGTTCTGCCAGATACAGCTCAATTATCTTGACTGGACCCTGCAAAGCGCAAATGAAAAATACGACATACTGACGGCGGCGGGAATTCCCGTATTTGTAATGGAGCCGGTGAGGGGCGGTAAGCTGGCGAATCTGCCCGCAAGCATTACAGAAAGACTGAAAGAGCTTTGCCCCGGCAAAAGCTCCGCATCTTTTGCCTTCCGCTTTCTTTTGGGTCTTCCCAATGTTACAACGGTGCTGAGCGGCATGTCCGACATGGCGCAGATGGAAGACAACGTAAAAACCTTTACGGTCGGGGAGCCGCTTTCCCAGGAAGAATGGCAGACAGCTCTTGATATTGCGGAGTTTTTGAAGGACGCTGTTCCCTGCACCGGCTGTCGTTACTGCTGTGACGGGTGTCCTGCTGGACTTGATATTCCCAAGCTTATTTCAGTATACAACGACGTGAAATTCCAGCCCCATTTCAATGCGGGCATGTATATTGACAGCCTTGACGAAGGGAAAAAGCCCTCTGCATGTATCGGCTGCGGAGCATGCTCGGCAATTTGCCCACAAAAAATTGACGTTCCCTCCCTTATGAAGGATTTGGAGGAAAGGCTCTCAAAACTCCCCAAGTGGGCGGACTTGTGCCGTGAGAGAGCGGAGGCCTCAAAAAGGGGAAAGAAGCAATGAGCCCCGAAGAAAGAGAGGCGCTGGTGCAAAAATATTTGGGGACAACCGTGAAAATCGCTATTGACCGACCCAAAGGATTCGTTCACCGAAAGGGTGACAAAACCCTCGTTTACCCAATAAACTACGGCTATATTCCCGGAGTGCTCGGCGGCGACGGAGAGGAGCTTGACGTATATCTTTTGGGAGTGGACGAGCCTGTGGGCGAGTACACCTGCAGGATTGCAGGTATTGTTTACCGCCGCAATGACGTTGAGGATAAGCTCATCGGCGTTGCCGAGGGCAAAAATTTCACGGTGGAGGAAATGACAGCCGCCGTACACTTTCAAGAAAAGTATTACGATTCCTATGTGGTTACGGAATAGAAAAACGGGTCTGTCGCAGACCCGTTTTTTTGTACGGCACGGGCGATAGAATTCCCGTATCGCAATGACAGCGTTTGTGCGTTGCATAAATGAGCGGTGACAGCAGACGGTAGGGCGGGGGCTTGCTCCCGCCGTTGCGGAGGCTCCCCTGTGTATGGCTTCACGAAGTGAAACCGCAGGGAGCTGGTGCCGAGAGCGCCTGAGGGGTTGTTTTGGAGAGTACAGTGTGACAATCCCTCCGTCAGCCACAAGGGCTGACACCTCCCTTTACACAAGGGAGGCAAACTATACCGTCCGCATGTCCGCTGACGGGGAGAATATCAAATTCCCCATAGAGATTGCCACGGGTGCTACGCACCCTCGCAATGACACGGGGGACGCAAAGCGTCCCCCGTGTGCGGCGGCTTTGCCGCCGTCTGTTCGCTATTCGTCAGTCTTAAACCGCTAGCCGCTAGCCGCTAGCCGCTAGCAGCTAGCCGCTGAATTTCACCGTTACGGTCGTTCCCTCTCCCACACGGCTTTCCACGCTGGTTTCGGCATTATGATACGCCGCTCCGTGCTTGACTATTGACAGTCCCAGTCCCGTGCCGCCGATTGAGCGGGAATGGCTTTTATCCACTCTGTAAAACCTCTCGAAAATACGGCCTATATGCTCTGGCGGAATTCCGATACCCGTGTCGGTCACGGACACTTTGGGTCTCTCGCCGCCCGACACCGTAACGGTCACCTTTCCCCCGTCCCTATTGTACTTTATGGCGTTGTCGCAAAGGTTATATATCATTTCCGTAAGAATCGTGCGGTTTCCGCACACCTGCGCCGAATCGCCCACAAGGGAAACGGTAACATTTCTCGCCTCTGCCGCAACAGAAAGGCTGTCCGTAACCTCTTTCGCAATACCGTAAAGGTCGCAGGGCTCCCTCTCGTCGGAGAAGGACTGTTCGTCAAGCCGTGACAGCTTTATAATATCGTCCACAAGGGCAATCATGCGCCCCGATTCGCTGTGAATGGTTTTAATAAATTTTTCCTTATCCTCTTCCTTGACCATGCCGCTTATCAAAAGCTCGGACACACCGTAAATTGTGGTAAGCGGCGTTTTCAGCTCGTGGGAAACGTTGGAGGTAAATTCACGGCGCAGGGTTTCGCTTTGTTCACGCTCGGTGGCGTCAAGTATGAGAAGGACGGCACCCCCGGTCTTTTTATTATACCTGACGGGATTTGCATAAAGCTGGTATGTCCTTCCGTTCCGTGAGAACATATATCCGCCCCGCACCCCTGCCAGCGCGTCACGCACCGCCTTTTTATAGCCATCTTCATCGCTCAGGGTAAGAACATCGGTACCTATCGCCGTACCCTCGGCGCCAAGTTGCAAAAGCGCGCTGTTGTTGTAGGACAAAATCTCGCCATTTTCGCTTATTACTATCAGTCCCTCGGACATATATTTCGTTATTGTGGAAAACTCCTCCTGCTTTTGCCGCAAATCTCCCATCTGACGGCTGATAAGTCCGTTTTGGCGGCTTATTTTGCGGAGAAGCAATGAAAGCTCCGGGTACACCTTGTCCGGGTCGGGATTTTCAACGTCTATATTGTTTATGGGTCGGACAATAGTTCTTGACAGAGCCACCGCAAGGCATACGGAAAACGTAAACAGAAGTATTACAAGAATAATTGACGGGCTGAGCATTCTTTTCAGCACGGACACAAAGGTGTACTGCTCTCTGGACACACGGACAACGGTTCCGTCCGATAGGAGCTTTGCGCAGTACAAAGTATCCTCACCGAGCGTTTCCGAATACCGTGCCACAAAGCCGCCTCCGCTCTGCAAAGCATCTTTTATCTCTTCTCTTTCGGCGTGGTTCTGCATTTTATCTATATCCGCCTCGGAATCGTAAAGCACCTCGCCTGAGGGCGCAATAAGAGTAACACGGTTTGACTCCGAAACGTAGGAAAGATAGTTTTCTCCGGAGGACTCCATGCCGCCGGCAACATATATAACCTCGTTTTCAAGCTCGTCGAAAAGCTTTTCGTTGAAATATCTGCACGCAACTCCCGTCATAATCAGCACGCACATAAGAAAGGTG
>JAQXKW010000072.1 GCA_029010655.1 Clostridia bacterium
GAAGACGGAAACGGTATCATGCTTGACCGAATTTTCCAAACTGCTCTCACAGGCAAGGAAATATCCGATGCCAAACAGGCGTTTTCGGTCTTTTACGAAAATTATCTTCAGGGACAGGTGGCGCCTTATGTGACAAAGGGCGACTTCTTTACCCAAACATCTAACCTTTACGCCCTTGCAACCGCCGAAGGCGAAAATACGCTCTCTGCACAGGCTGTAAACGAGCGCATGGAAGCTTCGGGCGCAACGGAGGACGTGATTATTACAACACTGGAAAGAAATACTCCTCAGCGAATCCGAATGTTCATTTGGCTGGAGGGTCAGGACGTAGACTGTACGGCAGACGCGGCTCTCTCCGATTTCGCTTTGAGTATTGAATTGTCCGGGAGCAATTAACCCATGAATTCTGAGGAAAAGTTCAAAAGAGCGGCGGTTGCCAAAATAATATCCACGGCGTTTCTGTGCCTGACCGTTGCTCTGTGTCTTATAGTTGCGGTTCAGGTTACCACAAAGGGCTATTTCAGCTTTTTCGGGCGCAGTATGTTCCGTGTGGTAACGGGAAGTATGGAGCCGACTTTACCGGTGGGAAGCATCCTTATGTGTAAAGCCGAAAATATAGAAGATATTGAGGTGGACGATATTGTCTGCTTTAAGTCCCGCGAAAGCGGGATGCTGGGGCGTGTTATTACGCACCGGGTTTTGAATGTGCTTGAAAACAGCGACGGAACTGTTCTTTTGGAAACAAAAGGCGACGCCAACCTTTCTGCCGACGGATACCTGGTAAACGAAGATAATTTTATCGGACGTGTCGTGTGGTATGCGGGAGAGGGCAGTTTTTTGAAGGGCGCTTTGTCTTTTATAACCGGAAAGATAGGTTTTCTTGCTTGCATAGTTTTCCCGATTTTGCTTTTGTCGGGCCTTATTTTGCGCGACAGCGTGAAAAACATTAAAAAGGATTTGAACGCGGCAATTGATGCTTTGGTGGAGGAAACTTCTTCCGAAAAGAAGGACAGCCTTTCTTTCGGAGAGGTATTTACAGAAGAAGAGTATCGGGAAATGTATGAACGCATACGTGCGGAACTGATGGAGGAGCTTAAACAGAATGAAGCAAATCAAACTCCCGCACCTGAACGGAATTCTGAAAAGGAAAAACAGGACTCCGTTGAGGGAGAAGGGGAAGAACACTGATAAGCTGTCTGCCTTTCGGATTAACGTCCGAAATCAGGCTATATTGGCGGTATGTACTGTTATATTAACGGTAGTTTTGCTGTTTGCCATGACAACTGCATGGTATTCCAATGTGGCTCAGACCGGCAGCCTGATATTTAATACATCGTCATGGGGCTTCTCCGGACAGATTGAAGTTACAAATGCTGCTATCACGGCATCTCCCGGAGCCTCCGGGATTGTGCCGTTTACCATAGAAAACGACAGCGACAGTCCCGTCTCAGTTGACGTGACCGTGTCGAAAACAAGCATGGAAGAGGAGCTGAAGAAAAGAATTTATTTCTACGCCGATACATCTCTTTTGAAAAACGGTGAACAAATGAGCCGTGTGTATATTGACAGCACAGAGGGCTATACATATTCCCTGGGAGTCGGCGAGAATCTTTCGGTGTCGGAGGACACATATAACGACGTGCCTATCCTTTGGGAATGGGTGTATGATATGCTGGGGTACTATGTTCAGGGAAAGCTGAATGAAGGGAAAACATCGGTCGAGGTTGAAAGATACCTTCGCCCCATTGAGTATGATTACGATACCGCAACCTTTGACAAAGGCGACGGCAAGGGCGGAAAGCTCCTGACCGTGGACGGCGAAAAGACCGCAGAGGAATTCCTGAAAGAAATATCCGCAAATGACGGCTACGAGGGCGAGATCGATACAAATACGGTCTACGGCGGCTACTATCCTGTGTCTGTGGACAAGGACGGAAGCGGCGTATGGGCTTATCTCTGTAATTACAGCGAAATTGAAACAGGTATCGGGTTTGATACGGATTTTGCAAAAAGATCTGCGGAGCAAAGAGGCTTTACAGCGACAATTAACTTCTCGGCGCAAAATATGTCCTCAACTACTGCTGTTGCGGACAGCGCAGAGGAGATTAAGAATGCAATAAAGGACGAAGCAGTTGATATAATTAAGCTGAAACAGAATGTTGAACTGGAAAGTGCGCTGAGCCTGACCGCAGGCGACACGGCGGTCATCGATTTGGACGGACATACTTTGAGCTGTACCGAAAGTGCCGTCATCACGGCGGGCGAAAATTCAAGCATCAGCCTTTTCAACGGTACAATTAAAGGCGAAAGCGAATTGACGGGGCAGGAGGCTGTCCGCTCCGTGGGAGCCAACGTAACATTGAACGGCGTTAAAGTATCCGATATGGACTTTGCCGTCGTTGTGACGGATAACAAGGGCAATTGCGATTCCACCGTGAAAATACTGAACAGCGAGTTTACAACAAAGCAGACGGCTGTGCTCTTGCAGGGCAACGGACCGGCGTCAGAGGAAGTGAGCCGGCTGATTGTAGAGAATTCAAAAATAAACAGCGACTATATCGGCATCAGCGGTCAGGGCTCGGCAACCGGAGAAAACCAGTTCTGGGGCACTGATATTCAGGTAATAAACAGCGAGGTGTCCGGCAAATGGGCGGGTATATACCATCCTCAGCAGAACGGCACCATGACCGTCAGCTCGCAAAGTAAAATTTCGGGCTATACGGGAATTGCCGTTAAGGGCGGAAACGTAACCGTTATAGACAGCGAAGTCAAAGGCACGGGAGCGTCTCAGGAGCCTGCCGCCGCAGCCGGCGGTTGGACAGATACCGGAGACGGTATATATGTAGAAGCAACCTATCCGTGGGCGGCAAATGTAGTCATTAAAGGCGAGTGCAATGTTTCAAGTACTTACCGCAAAGCGGTAGAGC